>JAHFBX010000187.1 GCA_023249815.1 Candidatus Eiseniibacteriota bacterium | reverse complement strand
CCCCGCGGTCGGTCCAGATCTCGACGTCCATGCCGCCGAGCGCGTGCGCACGAGGCGCCACGAACAGCGCGAGTACGACCGCCAGGCGGAGCGCGTGCGCGGGAAGGTTCGGGGAGAGTCTCATGACGGGCTCCTTCACTGCCTCAGCCAAGCGATCGGCCGCGGCGTCGCGGTCTCGGCCCGTGCGGGTCGGGACTTCAACTCGGGATTGCCCGCCGCGGTCTGGTACGCCCAATCGAACCACACCACCGTGGAGGTCAGGCTGGTGACGCGGAACTTGGCGTAGTGATCGTCGCGGGTCCACACGATATAGCAATGCCCAGGGATAAGCTCGACGGATCCGGTCGGTGACCAGCCGTCGTTCGGGGCGAAATCCACGGCGTCCAAGCTCGTTGAGAAGCCGGCGTCCTGGATGTCGGTGAGCACGTCGGGAGTGAACATCTGGTACACGCTGCCGTTGTAGCCGTAGAAGATGTCCGTCAGGGGGTCGTTCGAGGCGCGCGTCGTGAACGCCGAGAAGTCCCAGCCCGCGCCCGCAGTGCCGTTGACGAAGTTGTTGATGGAGCCGCTTCCCGAGGGCCGCGGCGTGTCGAACACGGTCTCGTAGGACAGCGCGCTCTCGTTGCCGGCATTGTCCACCGCCGAAACGGCGTAGAAGCGCGTCACGCCGTTCGTGAGCCCGGTGGCGATGAACTGCGTCGCGGACGTGCTGCCGATGCGGTCGTAGGGACAGTTGGAGCCGCTCGCACACGGCGACAGGTAGAGCCGGTAGCCGGCCACGTCGGACTCGGTGTTCGCCAGCCAGTTCAACCTCACCTGGCCGTCGCCCGTGACGCTGTAGAAGCCGCGGGGCGCCGCCGGTGGGGTGACGTCGCGGGGCGCCGTGGTGGTCTCGTCGCAGCCGGTCAGTCCGACCGCGGCGACGACCAGCAGGATCGGGATCGCCAAGCGCATGAGCTTCCTCCTGACGGACAGGTTCGAACGGGACATGCCCAGAACAAGGGCAACCGCTGTGCCATCGTCCCAGAACCGCCCCGAACCCCGCCAGGATGCTCTCTATCGCCGCGAAACACAGCGTTTTAGCGCGCTCCCGCAACAAGAAACCGCCGCCGGGGTGCGACCCCGGCGGCGGTGCGGTGTGCGCCGCGGACTCAGGTGTGTGACGGGCGCTACACCGGCTCAAGTGAAGGGGCACCGATCGTGTTGATTCGCGACCTAAGCCTGGACATCCCCCAGTGTTGGCCTACCTCGCGAACGACCGGTGCCCGAAAGACCCCCGGGGATGGATCTCTGTGCGTCCGAACCGCTGACCGGGTTCATATTGCGGTCCTGACGAGAGCCGTCCCTCCATCCCACGGAGGATTCGCAAGTCTGATTTGTCCAAGCTAGCCGGTCGTGGAGGCCGATGCGTTGTCAGTTCAGACGGGGCTCGTACCCTCGACCGGCTACCGACGAACCGGCTAGCTCAGATCTGCTGCGCGGCACTGTTCCGCCGGTGAATCAGGCTTCTTGGAGGTCCCCCCCTCCGCCGACGGGTATGAGCACCCGCCGTGCCATCGTCATGCCGAAGAGTGCACATTCTCCTAAAGTGTTGTCACCCCACACTCAACACGCTGCGCCGCAACGCGTGCCGAGTTCTCCTCGGTACCAGCCCTGGAGCCGGAATTGAAAAGGGAACTGCAAAGCACCGGCCCCGCGCTTCCAACTCGTTGCGCGGGGCCGCATTGGCAATCAAGCTTTTTTATAGTGACAGCTGTGAAGCTCTTTTATCGTCTGGCCGTCTCGAGGCCGTAGGCGCGAATGCGGCCGAGCAGCGTGGGGTAGCTCAGGCCGAGCTCCCGGGCGACGCGCGCCTTGTTCCCGTGGAATCGCTCGAGCGCCTCCTCGATCATCCGCTTCTCCAGCTCCGAGACGCTCCGGCGTAGCGTGCGGCCGCCCTTCGCGACGACCTCGTCCGAGCCGCCGTTCGTGTGCGACGGCTCCGGTGCCTCGCGCGCTTCGCGCATCTCCACCGGCAACAGGTCCACGCCGAGCACGTCGCCCTCGTCGGCGAGCACCACCATGCGCTTCACCGTCTTCTCCAGCTCGCGCACGTTGCCACGCCACTCGGCCCGCAGGAACAGGCGCATCACCTCGGGCGCGAACCCGAGCACGGCCTTGTCCATCTGCCGCGAGAAGAGCGCGAGGAAGTGCTGCGCCAGCACGGGGACGTCTTCGCGCCGCTCGCGAAGCGACGGCACCCGCACGGTGATGTCGTTCAGCCGGTAGTAGAGATCCTCGAGGAAGCGCCCCTCGCGGATGCGCTCGCGCAGGTCGCCGCCGGTGGCACAGATGACGCGCGCATCCACCTTGCGCGTGCGCGTGGCGCCCACTGGGCGGATCTCGCCGCGGTCGAGCACGTGCAGGAGCTTGGCCTGCACCGCCTCGGGGATCTTCTCGATCTCGTCCAGGAAGATGGTGCCGCCGTCGGCTTCCTCGAACAGGCCCGACTTGTCGCGCGTGGCGCCCGTGAACGCGCCCTGCACGTAGCCGAACAGCTCGGACTCGAGCAGGTGCTCGGGCAGCGCCGCGCAGTTGACCTGCACGAATGGCCGGTCGCGACGGTTGCTGGTCTCGTGGACCACTTGCGCGAACAGGCCCTTGCCGGTGCCTGTCTCGCCCATGAACAGGATCGTCGCCGGGCTGTCGGAGACCTTGCGCAGCAGCGTCATGATGCTCGCCACCTCGCGCGACTGGCTCACGATGCGCTCGGAACCGGGGACCGGGCGCAGCTGATCGCGAAGCTGCTGGTTCTCTGCCAGCAGCAGGCTCCTCTGGGCCTCGACCACGGCCACGGCGGCGCTGTTCGCAAGCACGGCGAGCAGGTTCAACTCACGCTGCTTGAACGCGCCGAGCAGGTTGTCGTTCAAACGGTCGAGATAGACGAGCCCCACGGCCTGCGACGGGAAGTTGAGCGGCACGCACACCAGCGAGCCGACTCCCTCGAGCGCGTCGGCCAGCGCCCCGGTGAAACGCGGGTCGGCCGCGACGCGGCTCGAGAACATCGGGCCGTTCTCCGCGAAGCGATTGCCGGCGACGCTCTCGAGCACGCGCAGCATGCGGCGAGCGCGGTCGCGCCCCAGGCCGTGCTGGGCCACCACGTCGAGCCGGCCGGGCGCCGAGGTGAACGCCACGAAGCCGCGGTCACCGCCGGCATGCTCCACGGCCAGCTTCACGATCTGGGCGAGCAACCCATCCACATCGGAGGTCTCGCGGAACAGGCGGTTCGCCTCTTCGAGCGCGCGGAACTCGTTGCACGTGGACAGCGACACGGCAACGTACTGGCGCTCGATCTCGCGACGGAGCGCGACCGCGCGGCCTTCGGCCTCGGCGTCACTCGACTCGGCGAGCCATTGCTCGGCCTGCTCGAGCAGCGAGACGGCCTGGTCATAGCGCTCGCGCTCGCTCTCGAGGCGCGCGAGCGACAACAACGCCTCGGCCGCACGCGGCACCACGTTCAACTGACGGAAGATGAGCGCCGCCCGCCGCGCCGCGTCTGCGACCGGCTCGAGCGGCAGCCGGTTGCGCACGCTCGCCGAACACACCGCGAGGTCCTCGGCCCACGCCGCTAGCGTCGTGGCCAGCTCGTAGAGCTCGCCCAACTGCTCGAACACGGCCGCGGCGGCGCGCAGGCGCGCCTCCATGCCGCTCGCGTGTCCGCGGAGTGCGTCCAGGTGTGCCAGTTCACGAAGCGCGATGGAGTGCTCGATGCGATCACCCGCGCTCTCCGCAAGGGCCAAGCCGCGCAGCAGCTGCGTCTGCGCCTCGTCCGTGCGTCCGAGCAGGCGGAGCGCCATGCCGAGCCGGATGGTGAGCTCCATGGTGACGTCGCCGTGCGGGGCCTGCGAGCGCGCTTCTTCGAGAGCGGGCTCGATCAGCGCCAGCGCCGCGACGCCATTGCCGCGGTCGATCTCGACCTCGGCCAGGAACTCGCGCGCCAACTCGGCCTCGCGCCTGGCACCGGAGCTGTTCGCCAGCTCGAGCGCGCGGCGATGGTGCTCCTCGGCGCGATCCAACTGTCGGCGGCGGCGGGCGAGCAGGCCGAGCGCCAGCTGCGCGTTGGCCTCGCCCGAGGCGTGCGAGATCTCGCGCGAGATCCGCAACGACTGTCTGAAGTGCTCCTCGGCAAGTTCCCACTGGCCGAGGCGGTAGCGGATGAGGCCCAGGTTCTGGTGGTGGCCGCGCATGCGCGCGAACAGGCCCTTCCGCTCGTCGATCTCGAGCGCCTGCTCGAGGAAGCGCGTGGCCTCGCGCCACTCGCGGAGGTTCTTGTGCACGAGGCCCAGGTTGTTGAGCGACGCCACCAGCCCGTTCGCGTCCTCGATGCGGCGGAACGTGGCGGCGGCGTTCTGCAACCAGTCGATGGCCTCTTGAGGGTGGCCGGTGCGCGCGAGCGAGATGCCCAGCGTGAGTGAGACCTCGGCCACGGTGCGGTGGTCGTCGGTGTCGCGGAGTACTCGGTAGGCATGGAGCGCGTAGCGACGCGCCCGGCGCGGCTGGCCGAGTTCGATGGACAGGTAGGCGATGCGCGACGCGACGCGGGCCCGCAGTCTCGGCCCGGCGACTCCGCGCGTCAGGTCGCGCGCGCGCAGGGCTTCGGTGTGGGCATCCTGGAGATGGCCGCGAAGCTGCTCAACGTCGGAGATGCGAAGCATCAGCCGGATGCGCTCTTCGAGAGCGTCCGGTCCCATCTCGGCGAGCGCTGCGCGATACGCCTCTAGCGCGTTCGCGTACGCGTCAGCCGCGAGGTGAAGATCTCCGATCGCTTCATGCTGCGAGATTCCCGGCTTCTGGGTGCTCGCGGCAGCGGGATCAGGGGGGATCGCTTTCTGCACGTTCGAACCCTCGAATTCGTCACAAACCCGGTGGGCGACGTCGGCGGTTCGTTCCGACGCGCCCGAGCCTCATCGAGATTCGCCGCCCAGAAGCTACGGGAGGCGTCTTGGCAGCTGGTTCAGCAGGACTCGGACCGACCACTGGAATCGCAGCAACCAGGGCGACAACTGCCCCACGCCCATCGAGGCATTGCCGACCTTGGGAGGCAACGGAGTGCCGTTCTGCGGCACGTCCGGTTCGCCCGTCATGGGACGGATTCCGGGTCTTGAGCTCATGCCGCTCGTGAGGCTCGTGCGATCGGACAGCGATCGCATTCCTCCGGCAGCGAAAGCCTCAGACCCGATCGCCGTCACCATCGCGGCCGCGAGTACCAAGGTGATGAGGAGTCTGCTGCGTTTTTGATTCATCATGCGGTGCCTGCTCCCTCCGACACTGGTTCCCTCAGTGGAAGAAAAGTTTCACCTGCCCGGTTGGAGGGACCGGGGCTGTTGTGGATTCTATTTGAGGGGACCTGCACTTGCCTGGCGGGAGTATCCGCCCGCTGTGAAGCCGCGGTCAATGCCTATTCCAGTGCGCTCAAGGTGAGGGCGCGGGGGGTGACTACTGGCCCTGGCGGGCGACCTGCCACTCCTCCGCAGCCAGCCGGGTCAGGCCGTAGCGCAGCCCCTGCGTGGAGCAGATCAGGCCGGGGGACTGGAACCGCTCGAGCAGGCCCTCCACGACCAGGGCTCCGGTCCCAATGATGTCGGCGCGGCCCTCCCCCATGACGGGCATCGCCCGTCGCCCGGCCTGCGTTGTGGTCACGAGCTGGTTCACAAGCTCGTGCACCCGGGCGGCCGGAAGGTAGGCACCCTCCAGCTGCGAGGGGTCGTAGGCCTGCATACCGGCGTCGAGCGCGGCCAGTACCGTGATCGTGCCGCCGACGCCGCCGAGCACGGCGGTGCGCTCCGGCATTAATGCACATCCATGCATAAGTTCGTTGCGCAGCCAATCGCGAGCCGCGGCGAGCTCCAACTCGGTGGGGGGGTCGCTCGCGACCAACCGCTCGGTGAGCGTGACCGCGCCGAACGGAAGGCTGGTCCAGCGGCCGAGCCGCTCCCCGACGCCGCTCACCACCTCCGTGCTGCCGCCGCCCAGGTCGAACACGACGCACTGGCTCCCGCGCGCCGCCTGGCCGAGCCCCATGATCACGGCTCGGTAGACCAAGCGCGCCTCGTCGGCCTCGCTCAGGATGCGTACGGGCGAACCGGCGAGTTCGCTGATCCGCTCGGCCGCCGCGGCCCCATTGCTCGCGC
>JAHFBX010000186.1 GCA_023249815.1 Candidatus Eiseniibacteriota bacterium | reverse complement strand
ACGCAGGACGCCGTCGTGATGGCGGAATGGAAGGACCCGAAGACCATGCTCCCGGGCCAACCGTTCGAGCAGCAGACGCGATTCTTCAGCTGGGTCCGAAACAACGTCGACTTCCAGCCGCGCCTGAGGCGAGTGGACTGACGCTTCGCCGCCCGCGGCGGACCGAACGCCTGGCCTACTCCGACTTGCCGTCGGCCGAGGCGATGCGGCCGTCGCCGGGCAGGTCGAGGGAGCGGCCGTTCGCGCTCTGGTGCCGCACCCACGCTACCATGGCGTCGCGGATGAGGCGTCCAGTGTCCACGCGATTCCGGCCCTGCGCCAGCGCGTCGTATTGGTCGCCGCCGCTGGCCATGAAGTTGTTCGCGGCCACAGCGTAGGTCTTCTGCTCGTCGATCGGCTGGCCGTCGGGGAGCGTCAGCTTCACGATGCGCTGGAGCGACGGCTTGGAAGCGTCGAACACGTATCGCACACCGCTCACCTGGGTCACGCGGTCTCCGCGCAGGGACTGCTCGAGCGCCAGCTTCACCTGCGCGCCGGTGAGTTCCATCGTCACAGTCGTGTTGTCGAATGGCATGATCGCGTAGACCTCACCGCGCGTGACCGGGCCGGAGTCGAGGTCGGCACGCATGCCGCCCGGGTTCTGGAGCGCGATGTCCACCTTGGCCTCAGCGCGCATGGCGTCGGTGATGAGATCACCTATCGTGGACTCGGGTCGTCGCCGGTGCAGTGCCACACCGACCACGCCAACGACCTCGGCCGCGATCGGCGCCACGTTGGCGTTCCAGCGCGCCACGCGCGCGGTCCATGCGCTGTCCACGGGCCCGTCGGCGTAGACGGTGTAGACGCGCTGGTTGGTTTCGACGACCTTCGACTTGAGCGGATCCATGACGAGATCGGCCACGGCGAGGTATTGGCCCAGCGCGCCGGCGATCAGGATGGGCCGGCCCTCGACGCGATCGTCCACCACGTTGTGGCTGTGCCCCCCGAACCACGCGTCCACCTGGGCCACGTGCCCGAGGCGCGCGAGGTCACCACTCGCCTTGCGCACTGAATCGGTCTCGGCGGGGATGTGTCCCACGCCCAGCACGAGCGACGCCCCACGCTTGCGGAGTTTCGCGCCCACGATGGCGGCGGTGGTGGAGTCATCGTCGAAGCGCAGGTGCGTCACGTTTGCGGGCATGGTCACGCGTGGGGTGCCGGGGTAGGCGAGGCCCACGATGCCCACGCGAATACCGCGGCGGAGCACCGAGGTGTCGGAGCGCACCCACCATGGCAGCTTCCCGGTCTTTCGCTCCACCATGTTCGCGGCGAGCGCTGTGAACTTCATCTCGCGCACGCGCCGCACCAGCGTGTCCACGCCCCAGTCGAACTCGTGATTGCCCACCGCGGCGGCGGCGTAGCCCAGCAGGTTCATCTGCTCCACCACGGGCCTGCCGAACTGGAGGTTCGAGATCATCGTGCCCTGGAACAAGTCGCCACCATCCAGCAACACGGTGCCCTCCGGGTTCACTGCGCGCTCGCGTGCGATGGTCGCGGCCAGCGCGGCGCTGCCGCCGGTCGGCCGCTGGCTCCGGCGTTCACGGGTACCGCCAAGCGTGGCGCCGTGGAAGTCCGTGGTCTCGAGCACGCGGATGCTCGGGAAACGGAGGTTCGCGAGCATGCCAAGCCACTGCGCGCGCGTCAGCGGATCGCGAAGGCCGAGCGGGCCGGGACCAGAGACACCGGTGAAGAGTCCGCGCCGGAACGAGGGATCGGTGAGCCCGCCGGCGAGGGCGTAGCGGTGCGCGCGCGCCGCGCGCTCGCTCCAGTCGAGCGCGATCTGCACGTTGGCGGGTTTGAAGGTCTCGAAGCGCTCCGCCGAGGCGAGCGACCCGAGGATGCCCTTGGCGAGGATTCCGTCGAGCCACACCTCGAGCGAGTCCGGTACGTCGGGCCACGCGCCGGACGGCCGCCGTGAACGCATGTCGAACGCGCGAGCCAGCCAGTAGACGAGGTCCACGCGTCGCGCCGGCAGGCTCGCGCCCAGGTGGTGCACTTCGGATTTCGGCGCGACGCCGAGGCGCACGAGCCGGTCCACGAGCGGGCGTTCGGGAGCGCCCGCGTAGTCCGGGAGCAGCGTCCAGCCGGGCTCGCCGTCAGCGCTGAGCGTCTTCTTGGCGCCCGCCCAGCGCACGAGCAGCTCGGGCATGTTCGTGGAGGTGCGCCACCCCTGGCGCGCGCGGCGCAACACCAGGTAGTCGCCGCCGCCCGCCAAGCGATAGGAGTTCGTCACGACTTTCAAGCGCGTGTCGGGGTCGAGCGGCTTGTCCTTCCACGACAAGCCGAGGATGCGCGAGCCCACGGGCCGCGCGAGGTCCACTTCGTACTCGACGCCGAACGCCGAATCGAACTGGTATCCCGCAGCGTCGGCTCGCAGCACCGGCGTGACCCCATCGTACGCGTACTCATTGAGCATCGAGGCGGCGTGCTCGAGTGTGGCCTTCAACTCCGCGCCCGTGAGCTCCACCACACCGAGCGAGTTGTCGTACGGGTAGAGCCGCATCAGGTCGCGCCGCCGGATCGGGCCTGCGGCGATGACCTGTGCCGGGTCGAACAGCGCCGCCAGTGACACGTCGGCGCCCGAGAACTCGAGCTGACAGCGGTGGATGATGCGCCAGAGTGGGTTGTCGCCGAGCCGACCGTACGGCGCCGCGAGCGGGGCATCGGCCCGCGCCACGACACGGTCGAGGGCCGCCCGGGTCGAGTCGGCGTAGGGCGCGACCAACGCGTGCAGCGTGGGGTCGGTGGCCACGCTGTCGGTGACCATCGTCACCATGGACGTGCGCCCCGTGAGCTTCCAGTCGGCGAGCGTGGACGCGCGCGTGAACTGGAGCTCGATGTGGCCCAGCGCTTCGCCGCCCTTGCCCGCCTGGGTCACGATCGCGCCGCCGATCGTCGTGCTCTGCACGACCTGGTGCGTGTGCCCCAGGATGATCACGTCGAGTCCGGGCACTTCGTACGCGAGCCGGAAGCCGAGGTTCTCGTTGGGGATCTCGCCCGGGCGTGAACGCGCCTCGCCGCCGCGCGCCGACGGTTCGCGCTCGAGCCCCATGTGGACGAGCGCGATCACCGCCTGGCAGCGCTCGGCGCCACGCAATCGCGCGATCTCCGTGCGTGCCACCTCGAGCGGATCGAGGAACGTGAGCCCGGCGCACAGCAGCGAGTCCATGAGCATCGGCACCGCGGGCGTGGTGAGCCCGATGATGCCGATGCGCGCGCCCTCGAACTCGCGTACGAGCGACGTGCCGAACGCGGGCCGGCCGGTGCGCGTGTCCACCACGTTCGCGGCGAGGAACGGGAAGTGGGCGGCGGCGATCGCGGACTGGAGCGACTCGCGCCCGGCGTCGAACTCATGATTGCCGATCGCGAGCGCGTCGTAGCCGAGCGCGTTCATGGCGGCGACGACGGGCTCGGGCGCGCGGCGCGGCCCTTCGCGCCAGACGCGCTCGAGCGGACTGCCGTGCAGCGCGTCGCCGGCATCCAGGAGCAGCGTGGAGTCGCCCTTCGCGCGCGCGGCCGCCACCAGCGAGGCCACGCGCTCGAGGCCCTTCGCGGTCGGCCGGTCCTGCCAGTCGTCCCAGCCGGCGAGCGCGCCGTGGAGGTCAGCCGTATGAAGGATGCGGACCTTGAGCTCCAGCTCGCCGGCCGAGGCATGTCGTGCAAGCAGCGCGACGATCGCGAGCGCGAGCGCCGAGATGATACGGAGACTCGGGATTCGCACGACTCGAGTTGCCTCCCGGAGAAGTTGCGGCGCGTGCCCCAGCACGGAAGGGCGCAGGCGTCGAGAGCCTGAGTGCACGCGGGTCCTTGACGCCGCTTGCAGGCCACAGGCTCGGGAATGGTCTCGGCTAGGCTAATGCAACGCCGCCGCCCGCGGAAAGCGCGTCCCTCCACCGCCACGTCTCGTGCGCCGGTCGCAGCGGCTTCACGCGCTTCTGACGCCCGCCCAACGACGGCGTGCACGACTGGCGCAGTCTCCTATAGTCTGCGCGCCGCCCGCGCGTGCGGGCCTGGAGTCCGCGAGGAGACATGCCCGAGACCATCCGCTGCCCCGACTGCGGCACGGCGAACGCGCCGGACGCCGTCGCATGTACGCAATGCAACTTCCCGTTCCGCGAGCTGGGCAGCGCGCCGGCGCCGGCCCCGACCGCGTCTGCTGCGAACGTTTCCTCGAGTGTGCCGGCGCCCGAACCGGCCACGGCCGCGCCCAAGCCTGCCCGGTCCAAGCCTGCAGCACCCGAGCCCTCGGGTACGACGAGCGGGTTCGATCCCGGCCCGCGCCCGGTCCGGCCGCGACGCCCACGGCCCGAGGCCATGCAACCGGTCCAGATGCAGCTCTGGCTGTTTGCGGGCGCCGCCGTGGTGATGGGCATCGTCTACTTCGCGGCGCAGGGATTCTGGCACTCGAACGTCGTGCCGGTGGCCGGCGCACAGCCCCAGCAGCAGCAGCGCTCCGACCTCGCACGCGCGGCACTCGAGCGCGACTCCACCAATCTCGCGGCGCGCCTGGACTTGGCGAACGTGCTCTATGACACCGGCAACTGGAGCGAGGCGATCATCCACTACCGGAGCGCCGAGCGAGCCGATCCGCATCGCGCCACCACGGTGGTGGACCTGGGCGTGTGCTACTACAACCTCGGCCAGTTCGCGGCCGCCGAGTCGCTGTTCAATCACGCGCTCGAGATCGACCATCACCAGGTGTTCGCGCTCTTCAACCTCGGGATCGTCGCGGAGTCGCAGCAGCGCTGGGACGAGGCGCTCGACTACTTCCACCGCGCGCTGCAGGCGAGCCCGCCCGACGCGATGAAGGCGCCACTGCAGGAACATCTAACGAACGTCATGTCGAAGACCGGAAAGGTGCCGCCTCCGCTGCAGCCGAAGTAGCGGGGAACCATCCCGGGACGAGCCGCATGGCCGTGAGCGCCGCGAGCGCGCGCGGACCGCACGCCGCCCGGCCCGCCGCGGTGGCGCCGATCAGCGTCGCGAGATCCGCGGGAGTGTCCAAGTCGTCGAGCCATTGCGCGAACGCCACCTTGCGATTCGTATCGCGAGCACGCTCGACCGTGCGGGCGAGCACCTGCGACGTGCTCCACGGGATGTCGCGGAACAGCTCCGCGTCCTTCCACGTCAGCCCGATGCACCAGTAGCCGCCGTCACGCGAAGGACCGAGCACGATGTCGTGCCGGTCGAGCGCCGCGAACGCGTCGTCCACATGAGTTGCGTCCAAGCCCGGCACGTCGCTGCCCAGCACGAGCGCGTGATCTCCTGGCGCGAAGATCAGGTCGTCGAACGCTGCGGCGAGTCGTGCGCCGAGATCGCCCTCGGCCTGCGAGCGCGAATGCACGTCGAACGGGACCTCGCTGGGCGGGCCCGCCCAGTAGACGAGTCGCTCGTCGGCTCGCGATCGCGTGAGTGTGTCGAGCGCATCGGCGAGCAGGCCGGAGTAGATTCCGGCGGCGAGGCGTGCCGGCAGCGCCGGTGAGAGCCGGCGCTTGACTTGGCCTTCGATTGGCGGGCGGGCGAACAGGGCGAGGCGGCGCATGGCGAAAGTGTATGACAGCGGCGGCCGGCCGCGTGCTGGAACTGTCCTGTCCGTGCAACGATCGGGGGGCCGAGGGACGCGGTCCTCGCCGGATGCAGACCCGCGGCTTCGCGGAAGAAGCCCCGGTTGCCGCCGGATTCCCGAACGTCGCCGTCTCATCTAAAGTGGTGGCCAACAGTTCCCATTACAGCTTTCGCCGGGCTTCGCACCCCGCTCGTGTCCTTCGCACCAAGGGAGCACCGCCATGCCGCAGCACTACCACACCGTCGTCATCGGCACCGGCCCCGGCGGCTACGTCGCCGCCATCCGCGCCGCGCAACTCGGATTGAAGACCGCTGTCATCGAGAAGGACGAACTGGGCGGCACGTGCCTCAACTGGGGCTGCATCCCGACCAAGTCGTGGATCGTGACCGCGCACCTCTACGAGCAGATCAAGCGCGCAAAGGAGTTCGGCATCATCGTGGGCGAACCGCAGATAGATTGGGCGGCGCTGGTCGCGCGCAAGAACAAGATCGTGAAGCAGCTGACGGGGGGCGTGAAGCAGCTGCTCTCCGGCCGCCAGGTGGACATCCACAAGGGCACGGCCAAGCTCA
>JAHFBX010000388.1 GCA_023249815.1 Candidatus Eiseniibacteriota bacterium | reverse complement strand
GTTCATGGGATTGATGATCGTGCTGCCGATGTCGGCCGCCACCCACACCTTCTCCACGCGCACGGCGTCACCGTTCACGCGCGCCTCGACCACCTCGGCGAAGTAACCCAGGTGGCTGTAGTGAAACGCCACGCCGAGACCGCTGTCCTGCGGCAATGCGCGCCTGCCCCAGCCGGAGCGCTCGGCCACGGCCTCCAGCACCGCGCGCATCCGGCCCGCGTGGTACGGGCCGCGACCCTCGGCCTCCTGCACCAGGCGCGGCTCGCCCAATAGATCGAGGCGGAACCGCACCGGGTCCACGCCGGCGGCGTGCGCCAGCTCGTCGAGGAACGACTGGAACACGAACGCGAGCGCGTTGCTGCCGGGAGCGCGCAGCGCGCCGGTGGGGACGAGCGGCGGCATCACCGACGCGCCGAGCTCGAAGTGGGGGACGAACCTCGCCGGGAACTCGGTCGGCTGCATGCCGGCCGACGGCGCGAAGCGTTCGCCCTCGCCGAACGTGACGAAGTGGTCGCGCCACGCCACGAGCTTTCCTGAGCTGTCCAGGCCGGCCTCGAGCTGGTGCCAGCCGGCGGGACGGTAGAAGTCGTGACGCATGTCGTCCACGCGCGTCCAGCGCAGTTGCACGGGTGCGCCGGCCACGCGCGCGATCCACGCGGATTCGACCAGGTAGTCGTTGCTCAACCGCCGGCCGTACCCTCCGCCGGCGCGTACCATGTGAATTGTGACGTCGGACTCCGCTACGCCCAGCGTCTGCGCCACGAGTTGGCGACCCTGCTGCGGCGTCTGCGTCGTGGACCACAGCTCCACTTTGTTCCCGTCCACGCGTGCGGTGCAGTTCTGCGGCTCGAGTGACGCGTGCGAGAGGAACGGGTACGCGTACGTGGCACGCACGGTCCTTGCGGCGCCCATGAGGGCCGCTCCCACGTCACCGTCCTTGCGCAGCACACGCGCGGGCGGGCCCGCAGTCAGTTCGGCGGCGCGGCTCGCGAGTTTGGCACTCGACACTTCCGCGGCGGCGCCCTCGCTCCATTGCACGACGAGCTTCTCTCTCGCGCGAGTCGCGGCCCACCCGTTGTCCGCCACGATCGCCACGCCGCCGAGCAGCCCGTTAAGCGCGGTGCCGCCCTCGACCACGAACGCGTGGCGGACGCCGGGCTCGGCCTTCACGACATCCACGTTGGCAGAGGCGACCTTTCCGCCGAACACCGGGCACTTCTCGAACACCGCGTACAACATTCCGGGGACGCGCACATCGATTCCGTAGAGCGGTCGACCGGTGACGATGGCCGGCGTGTCCACGCCGCGCGTGGGCCGGCCGATGATCGTGAAGTCCTTCGGATCCTTGAGCACAACGGACTTCAAGTCCGGTGCCGGCAATGTGGCGGCCCGCGCCGCGAGCCGCCCGTATCCAAGCTTTCGACGGGTCTGCGTGTGAACCACCACACTCGCGCTGGCCGTGCACTGCGATTCAGGCACGCCCCACGTCGCGGCGGCCGCGGCGATCAGCATCTGCCGGCCGGCGGCGCCGACCCGGCGCTGGTCCTCGTAGTTGTTCGGTGTCGCGCGGCTGCCGCCCGCGAACTGTTCTCCATACTTCGCCGGGTCGCTCACCGCCTGCTCGATCCTCACGTCCTTCCAATCGGCACCCAGCTCCTCGGCGATCAGCATGGGCAGCATGGTCTTCACGCCCTGGCCGATCTCGGGGTTCTTCGCGACGATGGTGATGATGCCGTCGCCTCCGATGCGCACGAACGCGCCGAGGGCTCTGGCCTCGAGCTCGGCCGCGGTGGCGCCGGCGAGTGGTTCGATCAGTGGGGCCAGCAACATGCCACCGCCGGCGAGAGCGGTGACCTTCAAGAACGCGCGGCGATCGAGGCGGAGCGTATCCATGGCCGGCCTACCTTCCGCGCTCGGCTGTAGCGGGGGCCCGCGCCGGTCGCTTCGGCGTGGCCGCGGCCAGCGCGGCGGCGCGCGCGACGCCCTCGCGTATGCGCAGGTAGGTCGCGCAGCGACACAGGTTGCCGTCCATCGCGGCGCTGATTTCGGCGGGTGAGGGGCGAGGGGTCTTCGCCAGCAGCGCCGCGGCCGTCATGATCTGCCCCGCCTGGC
>JAHFBX010000185.1 GCA_023249815.1 Candidatus Eiseniibacteriota bacterium | reverse complement strand
GTTCGGTCCCGACATCCGGCGCGGCGTGGGCGAGCTGGACGGCATCGGCGAAGCGGTCGGCGGCACCGTCGTCATGCGCTACGGCGAGAACGCCGCCCACGTGATCGCGCGCGTTCAGAAGAAACTCGCAGAGTTGAAGCCGTCGTTCCCCGAGGGCATGGAGGTGCGGACGGTCTATGACCGCTCCTCGCTCATCACGCGCGCCATCGAGACCCTGCGCCACACGCTCATCGAGGAGGCCGTGGTCGTGAGCCTCGTCATCTTCGTGTTCTTGCTCCACCTGCGCAGCACGCTCGTGCCGGTGCTCACGCTGCCGCTCGCCGTGGCGCTGGCGTTTGTCCCCATGCACCTGCTCGGCATCAACTCCAACATCATGAGCCTGGGCGGGCTCGCGATTGCCATCGGCGCCATGGTGGACGCGGCCATCGTGCTGGTGGAGAACGCGCACAAGCACCTGGAGACCGCCCCGCCCGGTAGCGACCGCGTCCGAGTGGTCATCGACGCGGCCAAGGAGGTGGGCCCACCCATCTTCTTCTCGCTGCTCATCATCACCGTGTCGTTCCTGCCCATCTTCGCGCTCAATGGGCAGGCCGGCCGATTGTTCAAGCCGCTCGCATTCACGAAGACGTTCGCCATGGCGTTCGCGGCGATCGTCTCGGTGACGCTGGCGCCCGCGCTGATGACGTTGTTCGTGCGCGGCCGCATCCGGCACGAGCACGAGCACCCGGTGTCACGATTCATCATCTCGATCTACCGGCCGTTCGCGTGGGTGGCGCTCAAGAATCCGCGCACCACCATTGCCATCGGCCTCGCCGCCGTGCTCTCGGCCGTGCCCATGTCGCTCCGGCTGGGGCACGAGTTCATGCCGTCGCTGCGCGAGGGCGACCTGTTGTACATGCCGACGACGTTCCCGAACCTGTCCATCGAAGAGGCCAAGCGCAGCATTCAGATCCAGGACCAGCTGATCCGGGAGTTCCCCGAGGTGGAGCGCGTGTTCGGCAAAGCCGGGCGCTCGAACACGCCCACGGATCCGGCGCCGCTGTCCATGGTCGAGACTGTGGTGAAGCTCAAACCCCGTGATGAATGGCGCATGGTGCCGCACGCGCGCTGGTGGTCCGGCGGCGCGCCGGCGTGGACGAGACCCGCGCTTCGCGTGCTGTGGCCCGATGCGCGGCGGCTCACCTGGGACGAGCTGGTGTCCGAGCTCGACCATCGTGTCCGGCTGCCGGGCTGGACGAACGCGTGGACGATGCCCATCAAGACGCGCATCGACATGCTCTCGACCGGCGTGCGCACGCCGATCGGTGTCAAGATCTTCGGCTCGGACCTGGCGCAGATCGAGCACGTCGGGGTCGAGCTGGAGCACACGCTCGCCGCCGTGCCGGGCACGCGCAGCGTGTACTCCGACCGCAACACGGGCGGTCTGTACGTGGACATCGTGCCCGACCGCGAGGCACTCGCGCGCTACGGGCTCACGCTGGGCGATGTCCAGGATGTCATCGAGGCGGCGATCGGAGGGGAGCCGATCGAGGTCACGGTCGAGGGCCGAGAGCGCTTCTCCATCAACGTGCGTTATCCGGCGAGCCTGCGGCAGGACGTGGAGCGGCTGCGCCAGGTGCTGGTCCCGCTCGGGCGGGCGTCCGCCACGGGCGGCGGCATGGGCGAGATGGGCGCGAGCACGGGCGGCGGTGAGCGCGTGGGAGGGGCCGGCGCGCACGTGCCGCTCGGCCAGGTGGCCGACGTGCGCATCGTGAACGGTCCCCCGATGATCCGTGACGAAGCCGGCATGCTCGTCGGCTACGTCTACGTGGACATGGACGCCTCGCGCCACGACATCGGCGGCTACGTGGACGACGCCAAGCGCGCGGTGGCTCGCGACCTCAAGCTGCCGGCGGGAACGTTCCTCAAATGGACGGGGCAGTACGAGCTGCTGCAGCAGATGCAGGCTCGCATGCGCTGGCTCGTGCCGCTCACGCTGCTGCTCGTCGTGCTCCTGCTCTATTTCAACTTCGGACAGTTGGCGCCGGCGCTCATCGTGCTCGCGTCGGTGCCGTTCGCGCTCGTCGGGAGTGTCTGGTTGCTGGCGCTCCTCGGCTACAATCTGTCCACCGCGGTGTGGGTCGGATTGATCGCGCTCGTGGGGCTCGCCACGCAGACCGGCGTCGTGATGGTCGTGTACTGCGACGTGGCCTACCGTCGCGCGCTGGCCGCGGGCCGGATCCAGGGTTTCGATGACATCGTGGAGGCGACGCTCGAGGGCTCGGTGCAGCGCGTGCGGCCCAAGCTGATGACCGTCGCCACCATGATGATCGGCCTCGTGCCGCTGCTGTGGTCGCAGGGCGCGGGGGCGGACGTCATGAAGCGCGTGGCGGCGCCGATGGTGGGCGGCCTGTTCACGTCGGCGTTCCTGACGCTCGAGGTGATCCCGGTGATCTACACGTGGTGGCGCTGGCGCGAGTGGCGCCGCGCGAATGGACGCGGACGCGACGCGGAGGCGGATGGCGCTCGCGCTCGGCAGGAGGAGGGGAGCACGTGAGTTCGTCGAGCCCGTCAGCGTTCGTGCCGCTCGGCGCGATCCGGCGTGAGAGCGAGACCGCTCCCGCGCACGAGACCGTTCGACTGCGCATCTCGGGCATGCATTGCGCCTCGTGCGTGTCGCGTGTCGAGCAGGCCATGGCCGGCGTGCCGGGCGTGCTGGCCGCGCGCGTGAACCTGGCGACGCAGCGCGCGGAGGCCGACGTCGTCGCGGCGGCCGAGGCCCGACCGGGCGACGGCGCGGCGGACTCGCTCACGCGCCGGCTCGTCGCCGCCGTCCGCGACGCCGGTTATGACGCCTACCCGATCACGACCGTTGGCGTGGACGATCGCGAGAAGCGCGAGCGCGAGCGCGAGGAGCGCACGGCGCAACGCCGGTTCGCGCTCGCCGCGGCGTGCGCCGTGCTCGTGTTCGTGCTCGCGCACGTGACGCTGCTGGCGCCCGGGCTCTTGCCGGGAACGCCGTGGCAGCAGGCGTTCATGCAGTTCGTGTTCGCGCTGCCGGTGCAGTTCGTGGCAGGCTGGCCGTTCCTGCGCGGCCTCGCGCGTGGTGTGCTCAAGCGAGCTCCGGACATGGACACGCTCGTCGGCCTGGGCACGCTCACGGCGTTCACCTACTCCACGGTCGCGCTGTTCACCGGACTCGAGGTACCGCTGCATGGCGCGCACGGCGCGGCGACGGTGCCGGACGTCTACTTCGACACGTCCACCACGATCGTGGCGCTGATCCTGCTCGGACGGCTGCTGGAGGCGCGTGCACGCACCTCGACGTCCCGGGCGATGCGTACGCTGCTCGAGGTTCGGCCGCGCTCTGCCATCCGGGTCCGTGGGAAGCTGGAGGAGTCCGTGCCGCTCGACCGCATCGTGCCGGGAGACGTGCTGCTCGTGCGGCCGGGCGAACGCGTGCCGGTGGACGGCGTGGTCCTCGCCGGCCGTTCCGCTGTGAACCGTTCGCTCGTCACCGGCGAGTCCGTTCCGGTCCCCGTGGAACCCGGGGATCGCGTGATCGGCGGCACGTTGAATGGCATGGGAGCGTTCCACATGCGCGCCGAGCGCGTCGGTGCGGACTCGCTGTTGCTTCAGGTGGTGGCGATGGTGGAGCGTGCGCAGACGAGCAAGGCGAGCGTGCAGCATCTCGTGGATCGAGTCGCCGCGGTATTCGTGCCCGTGGTGGTGGGCGTGGGGCTCGTGACGTTCGCCGTGTGGTGGTTCGCCGGCGCCGGATTCACCGGGTCAGTCTTGAAGCTCGTGGCGGTGTGGATCGTGGCGTGTCCGTGCGCGATGGGCCTCGCGACACCGACCGCGCTCGTGACCGCGACTGGCCGGGGCGCGGAGCTGGGCCTGCTCGCGCGCGATGCCGGAGCGATCGAACGCGCGGAACGACTGGACTCCGTCGTGTTCGACAAGACGGGAACACTCACGCTCGGCGCGCCGCAGCTCACCGACGTCGTCGTGGCGCCGGGTGCGGACGAGGCGCGGCTGCTCTCCGCCGCGATCACCGCCGAGAGCCGGAGCGAGCATCCGCTGGCGCTCGCGATCGTGCGAGGGGCGAGAGCGCGAGGGGTCGAGCCGCGCGGGATCGAGGACTTCGGAGGCTCTCCCGGCCGAGGTGCCTACGCGCTGGCCGGCGGCCGCGCCATCGCGGTGGGTTCCACCGCCATGCTCGCCGAGTTCGGCGCCAGTGACGCTCCCCTCGCCACCGAGCGCGAGCGCCTCGCCGCTGCCGGCCGCAGCGTCGTGGCGGTGGCGGAAGCGGGCGAGTTCCTGGGGCTGCTCGGACTCTCCGACGCGGCCCGACCCGAAGCGGCGCAGGTCGTGGGGGCGCTACGCCAACGTGGACTGCAAGTGTGGATGATCACCGGGGACAACGCGGCGACCGCCGCCGCGGTGGCCGCGCAGGTGGGCATCGGCCCCGAGTATGTGCTCTCCGGCGTGATGCCGAACGAGAAGTCCGCTCGCGTCGAGCGGCTGCAGCGCGAAGGCCGGCGCGTCGCGATGGTGGGCGATGGCCTGAACGACGCGCCCGCCCTTGCGCAATCGGACGTGGGCCTCGCCATGGCGAGCGGCACGGACGTGGCCATGGAAGCAAGCGCGTTCACGCTGCTGCGGGGTGATCTCACGGCCGTTCCCGACGCGCTCCGCCTCGCTCGGCGCACGATGCAGGTCATCCGTCAGAACCTGTTCTGGGCGTTCGCCTACAACGTCGTGCTGATCCCCGTCGCCGCTGGCGTGCTCGTGCCGCTGCTCTCCAGAGGAGGCGCCGTCGGCCCGATTCTCGGCTGGGAGGGCACACTTCATCCCATGCTGGCCTCGTTCGCGATGGCGCTCTCGAGCGTGTCCGTCGTGATGTCGAGTTTGAGATTGCGAAGCTTTCGATGAATTCCTCACGCACCACCACGGACGCAATCATTCACTGACGGCGTCTTGCCAAGGAGAAGTCACCCATGCGTCGGTTGATCGCGTCGACATTGCTCGCCTCGCTGGTCGTGGTCGTCGGTTGTGCCGCTTCGGGTCCCAAGGAGATCCAGGTGACCGTGACCGATAAGGGCTTCGAGCCCAAGGACGTCACGATCAGGCAGGGCCAGCCCGCGGTACTCGTGATGACCCGCAAGACCGAGCGCACGTGCGCCACCGAAGCGATCTTCGCCGAGACCGGTCGCAAGTACGACCTGCCGTTGGACCAGCCCGTGCGCGTCGATCTCTCGGGCGTGAGCCGCGGCACGATCCACTACGCCTGCGGCATGGACATGCTCAAGGGGACCGTGACGATCGAGTGAGCGAGGCGGCCCGGCAGCGCGCTACGCCAGTCCCCAGTCCTCGAGCTCGTCCTCGTCGAGCCCGAGCAGGTGGCCGACCTCGTGCTGCACGGTGACGCGGATCTCGCGCGCCAGCTCCTCGACGTCCGAGCACGCTCGCAGCAGGTTCCGGCGGAACAGGAAGATCGCGCCCGGCGCGCCGGGCACCGCCGTGGGCAGCTGCGCGAACAGGTGCCGTCCCACGAACAGCCCGAGCAGGTCCGGCGTCAGCGGCGGGGACTCCTCGCCGAGCATCTCCGTCGTCGGCAGCGGTTGCACGAGCACCGGGATCTCGTCCAGCTTGCGACGCACCTTCTCGGGAAGTTCGGCGACCGCCTTCTCGACCAGATCATCAAACGCTTGGTCGCTCACTTCGAGCGGTTCGGGGAAGTTCTCGGGATCCAGCTCCGCCGCGGCCTCGGACGCCTCGGCCGCGCCCTTCGCGTCACCCAGGTGTTCACGCACGCGCGAGAGCAGGTCGTGCGCCAGCGGGTTGCCGGGATAGACGGCGATGGAACGCTGCGCATCGGCCTCGGCCTCGGCGAAACGCGACAATTCGTGGTGGGCGGCGGCTCGCAGGTAGAAGTAGTTGGCGGGGTCGGCCGAGCGCTCGGCACCCCGTAACGCGACGAGCGCCTGCTCCGGCTCACCCTCCTCGAGCTTGAGCGTGGCGTCCTCGATGCGCAGGTCGGGGTGGTCGGGGCGCTTCCGGAGCATGTGGTCCAGCGCGGATCGCGCGGCCTCGAGTTCGCCCTCGTCCAGGAGCTCGTGGATCCGGTCCACCTCCGCCCACTCGGTCTCCTGGAGCGTCTCGTAGTTCGTGTCCATGCGCGGCAGGGTATCGGACTTGCGAGCTTCGCGCTCGGCGGCGCACGTGCAGAAGCGACCAGGCG
>JAHFBX010000184.1 GCA_023249815.1 Candidatus Eiseniibacteriota bacterium | reverse complement strand
CGGCGCGCGAACTCCACGAGTTCGTCGCGGCGGATCGGTGCCACGGCGAGGTCCTTGAGCGACAGGCCGAGGTCGAGGTCGCGCCGCACGGTCGCGAGGTCTCGCGACAGGTAGGCGAGCGCGCGGTGTTCGCGCAGCTTCTTCTGGAGCGCCGGTTTCTTGATGTCGTCCAGGTGCTCGTAGATCGCATCGAGGTTCCCGAACGTGGTGAGCAGCTCCACCGCCGTCTTCTCCCCTACGCCCGGCACACCCGGGAAGCCGTCGGAGGCGTCGCCCATGAGTGCCAGCACGTCGCGGATCTGTTCCGGGCCCACGCCCCACTTGGCGCGGACGCCGGACTCGTCCAGCCGCGTGTAGTCCTCGCCCTTGGCGGGCGACATCACCGACACGAGGCCGCCCACGAGCTGCAGCATGTCCTTGTCGCCGGTCACCAGGATGACCTCGTCTCCGGCTTCGGCTCCCATGCGCGACAGCGTCGCCATGACGTCGTCCGCCTCCATGCCGGGCTTCTCCAGCACGGGCAGCCCGAGGCAGCGGGCGAGGTCCTCGATCGGCGTCAACTGAACGCTCAAGTCCTCGGGCATGCGTGGGCGGTGTTGCTTGTACGCCTCGTAGAGCTCGTGCCGGAACGTGGGCCCGGGGCCGTCCCACGCGAGCGCCCAGCGATCGGGCTTCAATTCGCGGCGCAGGCGCAGGATCAGATTCGCCATACCGAGGATGGCGTTCGTGGGCTCCTTGCGCGAGTTGGCGAGCGACGAGTACGCGGTCTTCTGCCCCTCGGAATCGATGCCCCAGCGCGCGAGCGCGTAGAACGCGCGGTACGCGAGGCCGAGTGCGTCGAGGACGACGAGACGGGGCACGGCGTCGCTCAGGCGGGTCGCCGGCAGACCAGCAGTTTGTTCGCGGCGGAGTCGTGGCCGAGTCCGCAAGCGAGGAGCAGGCGGTCGGCCGCGAGCAGGACCCTCGGCCAGCGGTTCAGGAACCGCCAGGCCCCGAGGTGACGGTTGAGCAGGACGTGCGTGGGCACGAGCTGCTCGCGCTTCAGGCCCAGCACCTCCATCACATCCAGGTAGCGTGACAGCGGCCTCATGACGTTGTGCTCGGCGAGCCGGCCGCGGTCGGAGAACACGTCGGTCACGAGCAGCACGCCGCCTCGCGCGAGCGACTGCGCGAGGTTGCGGAGCGCCGCTTCCCAGCGCACGTCGTCGGTGATGTGGTAGAGCACGTCGAACACGTTGATCACGTCGTACGGTCCTCCGGGCACCGCCTCGCTCACGTCGGCGCGAACGAATCGATGGTCGGGATAGCGCTTCGCCAAGCGGTCGACGCTCACCTGCGCGATGTCCACACCGGTGTAGATCGCGCCGCGTGACACGTAGAAATCGGTCCAGTAGCCCGTGCCGCAACCCACGTCGAGCACCCTGCGACCGATCGACAGCATGCCGGCGCGGGCGAGGCTCGACTGGAGCACCTCGGCACGGAGCGTGTAGCAGGCGCGATTGTATTCCAGCGACAGCCCCGTCTCACCCGTGCCACGGAGATCGAACTGCTCGGTCAGCCGCTCCTCCCAGAACTCGCGCGCCCGGTAACTCACGATCGGCCCCGCGGCGCACCGTAGAGCGCGTGGCGCGAGACGTAGCGCGCGACAGCGTCCGGCACGAGGTAGCGAAGCGAGAGCCCGCGCCTCGCGCGGGATCGCAGCGCGCTCGAGGACAGTTCGAACCCCGGATTCGCGAGCGTGACGACGCCGAGCCCGCGCGCGGCCCAGCGCGAGCGCCTGGGCGCTGGCGTGCCGGGCCGAAGCGCCACTGCGAGCACCGCGAGGCGCGCGATCTCGCCGGGCTCACGCCAGGTGTCGAACGTGGCGTACATGTCCTGCCCCATCAAAAGGTGGAGTCGGGCGCCGGGGTGTTTCGCGGCGAGCGTGCGCACGGTGTCCGCCGTCCACGAGGGCCCAAGCCGCTTCGCTTCCTCGTCCGAAACCCGAAACGCGGGATTCCCGCGAACGGCGAGCCGCGTCATGGCGAGGCGGTGCGCCGCGCTCGACCGCGCGGTACCGCGCTTGTGGGGCGGGATCCCGGCCGGAACGAACAGCACGCGGTCCAGCCGGAGTTCCGCGCGCGCCCACTCCGCGAGCGCCAGGTGACCGAAGTGTGGCGGATCGAACGTGCCGCCGAACACGCCGACGCGCCGCGTACGGCGCGCAGACGCTCGCGTCACGGCAGGCTGCCGGTGGGCGTTCCCGCGGGCGCGGGCTCGTTCGGGATGGTGCGGCGCCGAACCGCCTTCTTCGGCGGCTGCCACTTCTGCACGTCCGAGCGTGTGCGAGCCGCTTTGACGCCGAGCGGCTGACCGGAGAACTCGCGCTCCAGGTCGCGCAGCACGACCAGCGCGGTGTCCCGCTCGCCGAGCCGCGCGCTCGCCACGGCCCAGCCGATGAGCGCGTCACCGTAGAGCGGCGTCTCCGAGTACTCCGTGAGCACGTTCAAGAAGTAGTTCCGAGCGGGCTGGTACTCCTGGAGCTTCACGTAGAGCGAGCCCGTCTTGTAGAGCTTGGTCGCGAGCCGCGTGCGCGCCCGCGAGATGCGCCGCGTCGCCTCGTCCGCGAGCCAGTGCCCGGGATGGTCACGGCGGAACGCCATCCACTGGTCCAATGCCTTCAACGTGAACTCCTGGTCGAAGTCCGGCCCACGCGACTGCCCCCACATCGCCTCGCCGACTCTGAACGAGGCGGCTGGCGCCGAATCGCTCTCGGGATAGTCGCGCACGACCCGCTCGAAGTCGGCCTGCGCCGCCGGGAAGTCCTTGGACTTGAGGCGGCAAAGTCCGAGCAGGTAGACGGCCTCGTCGACGTTCGCCGAGCCACTGCCCGAGGTCGAGTACGGCGACAGCGACTCGATCGCGAGCGCGTAGTCCCCCTTCTCGTACAGTCGGCGCGCGAGGTCCAGGCGGCCGCGTTCGTCGTGGACCTGGGGCAGCACCGAGGCGCCACAACCGGCAAGCAGCGCCAGCAACGACGCGATTGCGCTCAGGCGCAGCGTCAAGCGAGCTCCGAGTGGGAGCTTGTTCATGGGAGCCTTTCGATGGGGAGCCGGGGACGGCGCGAGCCGCGCGGTCACGGACGGTTCTGGAAGAACAATGCCACGAGGCCGCCCACCACCGCGACCACGATGACCGGCTCCAGCACCTTGTCCACGTTCCGATCGGGCAACTCCGACTTGAGGTCGGGGTAGCGCTCCTCCTCCACCAGCGGCACCTGGCTGCGCGCGAAGCGGTCCACGAAGTTCTGGCCGACATCGCCGGTCCACAGCACGCGCGAGGTGTTCGGATCGCGCATGCCGATGCTGCCGGTCACGAGCGACTGGCGTTCGATCTTCACCCGGCCCGGCAGGAAGCCCACGAAACGTAGGTACGTCACCTTGGCCGAGCCGAGCGTGTACTCCACGACCGGGTCGCCGGGACGGCCGAACAGGTGCTTCAAGCTGTCGTCCGGGATCGGCGCGTGCCGCACGGTCACGTCCACGCCGCGGCGCGACAGCGCCTTCAGCATCGCGTGCTCGAGCACGAAGTTGAGCGGATGCTCGCGGGCCGGGGCCAGCACGGCGTGCGTGCCGGAGTCCACGACGGCCGTGGCGAGCGCGCGTGCCACCGCCGTGTCGGCCACGAACTGCGTGAGCTGCAGGTTCGTGTAGGGCACGCGCGGCCCACGCGAGCGCACGACCGGCTCGAGGTAGGAGTTCGCCACCGCCAGCGTCGAATCTTCGGGCGGCTTGGGGCCGCTGGCGTAGCGGAACTTCTTGGCCTGCGACGGCGGCGCGAGCGCCACGAGCGCCACCGCCGCCAGGGCCGCGGCCAACTTGCTGGATCGCATCCTGTGGACCTCTTTCAACCGAGAATGTTCAGCGCGGGATCGGCGGGCCGATCCACGCGTGCGAACAGGTCATAGGCGGCCGCGCCGGTGACGCGCACCGACACCAGCTGCCCGGGCGAGAGCCCCGTTCCCTCCACGACCACGCCACCATCCACTTCCCACGCCGAGCCCGTCGTGCGCGCGGCCCATTGGCCGCGCCCGGCGGGTCCGTCGATCATCACCGTGAGCGGCTCGCCGATCCGCCGCGCGAGGCGCTCGCGCGACAGCACCTGCTGTCGCGCCAGGAGCGCGGCCCGGCGCGACCGACGCACGTTCAGCGGAACCCGGGGCGTCATCGCGAACGACGGCGTCTCGGGCTCGCGCTCATACGTGAACACGACCACGTTCTCGAACGGCTCCTCCTCGATGTAGCGGAGGAGTGTCTGGAAGTGTTCGGCCGTTTCGCCAGGGAACCCTACGATGAAGTTGGTGCGGAACGCCACGCCCGGGATTCCCGCGCGGATCCGCGCCACCAGGGCGCGCGTGTCGCGCTCGGTCATGGCCCGGGCCATGCCCCGGAGCTGGTCCTGGGCGATGTGCTGGAGCGGCATGTCCACGTAGGGCACGACGCGCCGGGCGCCGGCCCAGGTCTCGATCAGGCGCTCGCTCCAGAGCCGCGGATAGGTGTACTGGACGCGGATCCACGTCAGCCCCTCCACCTGGTCGAGTGCCTGCAGCAGGTCCGCGAGCTCGAGCCCGCCGGGCAAGTCCGTGCCCCACGCGGTGGTGTCCTGGCCGATCAGGTTCAGCTCGCGGACGCCGTGCGCGGCCAGCTCGCTCGCCTCGCGCACGACCGCGTCCAGCGGCTTGCTCCGCTGGTCACCGCGCAGGTGCGGGATGATGCAGAACGTGCAGCGATGATCGCAGCCCTCGCTGATCTTCAAGTAGGCGATGTGACGCGGTGTCGAGAGCGCGCGCGGGCTCGCCGCGTCGAGCGCGCCGCCCGGATCCTCGCGACGGACGATCCGTTCGCGTGGGCCCCCCAGCAGGTGGCGGGCGGCGCCGACGACCTCGCGCCACTGACCGGTCCCGAGCACGGCGTCCACCTCGCGAAACTCCTCGAGCAGTGACTCGCCCGCGCGCTGCGCCAGGCAGCCGGTGACGATGAGGCCGCGGAGCCGCCGGCGGCGGCGCAGCTCGCAGAGCTGGCCGATGGCCGCCTTGGATTCGCGCACGGCGCTGTGGAGGAACGCGCACGTGTTGATGACGGCGACATCGGCTTCCGCCGGGTCTGCCACCGTGCGGAAGCCGTCGCGCACGAGCGCTCCCAGCATGTGCTCGCTGTCGACCGTGTTCTTGGGACAGCCAAGCGTCACGAACGCGATCGCGGGCGGGGCCGCCGGTGGCAAGGCCGCGCGCCGGCTCGCGGCGGGTCGGGGGTGGCGGTGCGTCTCGGAGCGGCGCTGGACCGTCACTCGAAGCCCTTCTGCTGGAGCCAGTTCTGGTCCACGAGCACGTCGCGCGCCTTGCTGCCGTTGAACGGTCCCACGACGCCCAGCTGCTCGAGCTGGTCCATGAGCCGGCCGGCGCGCGAGTAGCCCACCTTGAGCCGACGCTGGAGCAGCGACGTGCTGCCCTGATGGTGCATGACCACGAGCCGCGCGGCCTCGGGGATCAGCTCGTCATCCATGAAGTCGTCGCCGGTCTCGCCTTCCTCGTCCGCCTCCACGAGGCTCACGTCCGTCGCGAGCGGCGGCGCCGCCGGCGTCGCGGATGCGGCGGCCTTCGCGCGCCAGAAGTCCACGACGCGCGTGGCCTCCTCCTCCGAGACGAACGCGCCATGCACGCGCGACGGCTCGGCCCGGCCCGCGGGCAAGAACAGCATGTCGCCCAGCCCGAGCAGGTTCTCCGCCCCGTTCATGTCGAGCACGGTGCGGGAATCCACTTTGCTCGCGACCCTGAAGGCGATGCGACTCGGGAAGTTGGCCTTGATGACGCCGGTGATGACGTCCACGCTCGGGCGCTGCGTGGCGAGGATCAGGTGGATGCCCACGGCGCGCGCCATCTGCGCCAGCCGCGCGATCGGCTCCTCGACCTCGCCCGGCACCTGCACCATCAGGTCGGCGAACTCGTCCACGAGCACCACGACGTAGGACAGCCGCTCCGGCGGCTTCTCCTCGCCCTCGGCCGGTGGCAGCTTCCCGCCCGCGACTCGCTCGTTGTAGGTGTTGATGTTGCGCGCGCCGACCTGCGCCAGGAGCTTGTAGCGCTTCTCCATCTCGCCCACGGCCCAGCGCAGGGCACGTGCCGCCTTCTTGGCCTCGGTCACGACGGGCATGACGAGGTGCGGGATGCCGTTGTACATAGAGAGCTCGAC
>JAHFBX010000183.1 GCA_023249815.1 Candidatus Eiseniibacteriota bacterium | reverse complement strand
TCGAGATCTTCGGGCTGTGGGAGCACCTCATGAAGTCGAAGCACGGCTTCGAGGTCCTGGAGCCCCACGCGTCGCTGTGGCTCGACATGGAGGACTCTCCCGAGGCGGCCTACAGCGAGAACCACTACGACCGCGTCACCCAGGTGACCGCGTTCGTCTATTCGCAGCGAGACGACATGTTCACGCGCGCGCGCCGCTACTTCCACAGCGACGAGGCCGAATCGCTGAAGCGGATCTTCCTGTCACACTACGGCGGTGACGAATCTCGCATCCAGACGCAGGTGCACGAGCGCACCGGCATCTGGATCGTCCGGGAGGCCATCGCCGGCCGAGCCTGACAGGCTGCTCTCAAGTGACGTTTTATCGGGCGCGGCGCCGTTGGGGCGCCGCGCCCGTGTCGCATCCTGCCCTGGCGTCCGCCCGTGGCCAGAATCCCCTGAAGTCCGCCAGGGCCAGGGCCGATAGAGCATGCGGAGTCGTCAGGCGAGCCTCGCGCACCGCGGGAAATCCGCGGCCATGAACGCCGTGACCGTTGTGGCGGCCCCATCCGTGTCCGGTTCGCCGGCACCTCGAGGCCCGTGGAGAAAGGGCGGCAAGGGGCTCCATGGGAACCACCTCGCGAAGGGGTGGGGCCACCACAGGGAAGGAGAGCGACCGTGGTCGTCGTGAGCTATTCGGGCAAGGAGATCAACGCCAAGCTGGTCTACTACGGCGCGGGTCTGAGCGGCAAGACGACGAACCTCGAAGCCATCTACGAAGCGGTGCCCGACACGAGCCGCGGCAAGATGGTGAGCATGAAGACCCAGAGCGATCGCACGCTGTTCTTCGATCTGCTCCCGCTCGACCTGGGCGAGATCATGGGCTTCAAGACCCGCTTCCTCCTCTACACCGTGCCCGGGCAGGTGTTCTACAACGCCACGCGCAAGCTGGTGCTGAAGGGCGCCGACGCGCTGGTGTTCGTGGCCGACTCCGAAGTGGGCAAGATGGAGGAGAACAAGGAGTCGCTCGCGAATCTGCGTGCGAACCTCGCCGAGTACGGGCTCACGCTGGACTCGATCCCATGGGTGATCCAGTACAACAAGCGCGACCTTCCGAACGTCTACACGGTGGATGAGCTCAATGCCGAGCTGAACCCCGCCGGCGTGCCGAGCTTCGAGGCGGTGGCGAGCGAGGGGAAGGGCGTGTTCGAGACGTTCCGTGGCGTCTCGCACCTGCTCATGGAGAAGGTGACGCGCGACCTGCGCCGCTCCCCAGGCACCCCCGCCAGGCCGGCGCCGCAGCCCGCGCACGAAGAGGTCGAGGCCCAGGCCAAGCCGAAGACGCCGGCTCCGCTGCCGCGCCAGGCGCCGCCGCCCGCCGCGCCGGGGCAGGCCATCCGTCGCGAGGCGAAGGCCACGCCGGCGCCGGTCGCGGCCGAGACGACGCGCATCGACTACGGTGTCGAGCTGGAGCTCGGAGACGCCGGACCGGCCTCCCCACCGCCCGAGCCACGCGCCGAGGTGCTCACGCGGGCGACGGCCGCCGAGGCGGTCGCGAAGGCGGCGGCGGTCGAAGCCATGCGCAGCGTACCGCTGCCCCGGCCCTCGGGCAGCATGCCGAAGCCCAAGCTCCCCGCGAACGAAGCAGCCCGAGAATCGACGAACAACTCCGAGGGCACCGAGCGCGAAGCCGCGCCGCTGGCGCGCCAGATCGTGGTGCCCGTGAAGCTGCCGCCGGGTGGCCACTACGAGATCGTCATCCGGCTCGAGCTGGACACCCACCCCTGAGGCTCGAACGCAGGCTCGGAGCGTCCAGCATCGGTGAAGTCCCCACGGCCCCGTGCCGCCCCGTCGGTCACTCGTTGACAGGGGCGGTGCGGGTTCCTAGTTTCAAGGGCGAGGAGGTGCACCGATGACCCGACGCAGCGCCTGGACCACCGCCCTGCTGGTTGCAGCCCTCACCGCCATGACCCCGATCGCCCGGGCCGGACTGCTGTCGGATCCCGAACAGGCCGGCTTCGCACCGCGCGTGCCGCTCTCGGCATTCGCGCGTCCGGCGTCGTGGTTCGACCCGTCCCGACTCCACCTCATGTCCACCGTGTCCGTGGGCTCGGGCTTCGGCGGCCGCACGGACGCGCTGCAGGTCACTCGGCTCTCCTACCAGTTCGGCGCTCCGCTCAGCATGAGCGTGAGCGTGGGCAACACGTTCGGACTCGATCGTGCACGAAGCGGCCCGTCGTTCTTCCTCGAGGGGTTCGACGTGTCGTGGCGCCCGAATCGGAATTCACTGTTCCGGATCGAGATGCGCGACGTTCGCTCGCCGCTCCAGTACTCCACGTGGGGTCGAGGCTACGGCGGGTACGACCCGTTCGCGCCGTCTTACTGATCCGCGGTTGACTCCGTCCCGACTGAGCTCGGCGTTCGGGGCGCGCGCCGGGGCCACGGGGCTTATCCCGTACGTCACCGCGGGATTCCCCTCGCTCGACGGCACGCTCGCGCTGCTGCGTGCGCTCGAGGCCGCCGGCGCGATGGCGATCGAGGTGGGCGTGCCGTTCTCGGACCCGATCGCAGACGGCCCCGACATCCAGCGCGCCTCGGAGTGGGCATTGCGCCGCGGCACGAGCCTCAAGGACGTGCTCGACCTGGTGGCGCGTTTCCGACGTGAATCCGCGCTGCCCGTCATCCTCATGACGTACACGAATCCGGTCTCACGCATGGGCGCGGAGGCGTTCGCCGCCCGCGCGCGCGACGCGGGAGTGGACGGCGTGATCCTCTCGGACCTCCCGCCCGAGGAATCGTCCGAGCTGTGGCGGGCGCTGGACGAGGCGGCGCTCGACACGGTGCTGCTCGTGGCCCCGACGACCAGCCCCGAACGACTGCCCGTCCTGCTCGCGCGCTGCCGGGGTTTCGTCTACTGCCTGTCGCGCACCGGGGTGACGGGCCGGGCCGAGGGCTACGCCGGCTCGCTCGATGCGCGTCTCGCGGCGATCCGCGCCGCGAGCCAGCTGCCCGTCGCCGTGGGCTTCGGAATCTCGGCGCCCGCCGACGCCGGCGCACTGCGCGGCCGGGTCCATGCCGTCATCGTGGGTGCGGCGTTCATGAGGCTCGTGCAACAGGACCCCGAGCACGGGTCCGCCGAGCGTGCGGGCGCGTTCGCGAGTGAGCTCGTCGCTGCGCTTCGCTGAGACCCACGCTCCGTCTCGGGCATTCCGCACATGCGAGCAGCGATCCCGATGCGGATCGGGTCCAGGAACGAACGAAGCCCCCGGGACACGGAGCCCCGGGGGCCTTTCCCTTTGCCGCGGTGCAGACGCCTCAGCGCCTGATCCACCACAACAGGTCCAGGAGGACCATCACCAGTCCGACGTCCACGGCCACCTCCTGCTTCAGAGGGCCCGTCGCGTCGTCGCGGACGGGGTCAACCGAGTTCGTTCGGCCGCTCGTGGGTTGGCAGCGCGAGCGGGGGAGACGGATCCATCCGCCTCACCCGTGGGTATCGGCATCCTGCAGGCGGCCCTTGAGAGCCGCCCGAGCCGAGTGGTGGGACGCTCCCCGCACCCGGGCTAACTGCTTGAGCACCACGATGGTGAGGTCGTCCATCGGCCCGTCGGCCCAGGCCCGTACCGCGCTCATCAACTCCTCGAGCACGTCGGAGGCGCGGCGGTGCGCGTGGCGATCGAGCACGCGCCAGAGCTGCTCGTCGCCGAACGGCTCGCCGTCGCGTGCGGCCTCGCTCAGGCCGTCCGTGTACACGACGAGCACGTCCCCTGGCTCCAGATCGGCCGCACCCAGCGGATAGCGCGCGCCCTCCTGCACGCCGAGCAGCGGTCCACCCTCGGTGAGCTCCTCGCGGCGCCCGTCGCGACGCCGGAGCAGCGGCGGCGTGAGGCCGGCGTTCGCGAAGCGAACGGCACCCGCACCCGCGTCCACGCGCGCGCAAAGCAGCCCCATGAAGTGCTCGGGTTGATCGAGCGCCACCAGATCGCGGTTCATGGCTTCGAGCAGTTCGCCCGGGTGGCGCGCGCGCCGCGCCTCGTCGCGGAAGCGCGCCTGCACGCCGGCGAGCACGAGCGCGGCCGGCACACCGTGGCCCGCCGCGTCACCGACCGCGAGCGTGAACTCGCGACCGCCGGTCTCGACGAAATCGTAGTAGTCCCCGCCCACGGCCTCGGTGGCCAGCGTGGACGCCGCGCAATCGAGCGTGGGCAGTACGGGTGTGTGCCGCGGCAGCCGCCGCACCTGCACCGCGCGCGCCTGGCGCATCTCGCGCGCGAGCACGCCGTGGTCGCGCGCCTCGCGGCGCAACTCGAGGTTCTCGAGATTCACGGCGAGCTGCCTCGCGAGCCGCTCGAGCGCCATCGACTCGGCCCGCGACAGCCACGCTCCGGCGAAGCGCCGGCCGATCGCGATCGCCACGTCGCGGTTCACGGGCAGCAGCCAATGCACGCCCGCGTGCTCGAGCGCGTCACGGTCGTCGTTCGAAAGCCTGAGCTCCGCGGGTTCGAGCGCTCCCGTCAGGTGGCGAAGCGTTTCGGGCGCGGCGTTCGAGAGCGCCGGCGCGAGCAGCGCGCCAGAACGCGCGACCACGGCACCGCCCTCGTTCCAGCGGAGCGCCGTGCAGCCGTCCACGCGCAGCGCGCGCACCACCGCCTCGCAGCCACCCTGTAGCAGCTGCGCCTGCTCGTCGCCCGACGGTGTCCAGTCCGCGAGCGACCACTCGTCCGCATAGGGGACGAGCCGGCGCCCTGCGGCGCCGAGCCAACCGCGCGCAGGCCCCGCGAGTGCGGCGAGCAGCGAACCGAGCGCGAACGCGGCGCCCGTCACACCCGTACCCGCGGCGGGCCACCACGCTGCAGCCATCCACTCACCCGCGACATAGAGCAGCGCCGCACCGAGGAGCGCGCCCGCCGCGCGCGTGAATGCACGCAGTGCGACGCGGAAGTCGAACACGTTGTGCACCGCCATCGCCCAGCCGAACGACAGCGGCACCAGGATCAGGAACGGCACCGCCCAGCGCTCGCCCGGGAGCGCCGGTGCGTGCGACAGGTTGTGCATGCCCACGAGCAGTGCGAACGGCAGCGCGCCGAGCAGCGTGCCGATGAACGCCACGCGCAGTCGCCGGCGCGCGTCCGACGTCTCGGCGCGGATGAACGCGAGCGCGAACAACACGAGGCCACCGAGCAGGCCGGCCGCGAACAGCACCGCCGGCGCCACGCGCAGTACCGAGAGCAGCGCGTCCAGTTGGCCCAGGCCCCACGAGGTGCCGAGCGTGACGGCGGCATAGCACACGAGCAGCACCGTGGCCGCAGCGTAGGACGCCAGCACCCAGGCCCGCGCGCGCGGTCGTCCCGACTCCGGGAACAGCGCGAAGAAGTGCGAGAACAGCGGACCGATGAAGAGCTGCGAGAGCACGGCGAGTGTGTCGTAGAGCGATCTCGCGGGCGCGGTGGGAAGGTAGGGCGGCGGCGCGAGCAGCACGGTGAACGCGAGGCACAGGAGGTAGAACGTGCGCGTGAGCGGATCACGGCGCTCGCTCCACACCCAGCCGCCGAGCAGGAGGAACGACGCGGCAACGGCGAAGATGACCGCGAGGAAGCGGCGTTCGGTCTGGGGTAGCTCGCGCGGCACGAGCCACACCGGCACGCGCGCGCCCTCCCGCTCGAGTTCCACGATGAGCGGCACGCCAGGCTCCGCCGCGGCGAGCGGGCCGGCCCCGAGCAACTCGCTGGCGGCGTCCCCGCCAGCGGCCACGAGCCGGTCGCCTGGCACCAGCCCAGCGGCATGCCCTGGGCTGCCGGGGTCCACGGAGCCCACGCGCCCGTTCGGCTGGAGCGACACGCCCGTGTAGGCCCGATGCGGCAAGCCGAGGCTCGAAACGAGCAGCGCCCACGCCACGGGCAGCATCAGCCAACGCAATCGGAATCCCGGCGCGCTTCGATCCACTGGAGTCCCCCGACGGAGAATGCTACGACGAGCGCTCGAACGACGCGAATCCGCTGACGGACCACTGCCTCGTGGACGACAAGGGTTGGCAAAGCTATTCTGATTCAAGTCACTTGCACGCCATGCCGATACCCAGTCCAATCCGGGCCTTCACGCCCGCGCCGTCCGTGCGCGGTGGTGGGGCCACCGACTGTGTCGCTCTCTAGGGTACACAGGGTCGAGGAGCGGAGGCTCGTTCAACCATGCTGGTCCTAACAAGGAAGTTAGGAGAGAACATCCGGATCGGTGATGCCGTGAAGATCACCGTCCTCGAAGTGCGTTCG
>JAHFBX010000016.1 GCA_023249815.1 Candidatus Eiseniibacteriota bacterium | reverse complement strand
CTGCCACGCCCGCCGCGAGCGCGGCGAGCACGAGTAGCACGAACGCGGTGCCGCGCATGGCGAGAACGACGAAGCGCGCGGGGTTGGAATCCCCGCGCGCCTCGCGCGTCGTCTACTTCGCGGCCGGGGCGGCGGCGGCGGTAGCGGCGGTGACGTCGATGCCGCGCACTCCCCCGCGCTCGTTCAGCGTCCCCGTGACGACCGCCATCGAGCCCGCCATCGTCTTGAGCTGGTCGTAGGCGTCCGGATTGTCGTGGTTCGGCGTGAGCAGGATGGCGCGGCCTTCCTTCGTGAGCAGCATGAGCGGCATGCCGTTCGCCGCGCACTTGAGCGCGCACTCGGCGTGCTTGGCGCCCATGGCGCCGTGACCCAGGTAGCAGCCGGCATCGAGGATCTCGCCCGTCCACGTGCCCGACTTGGTCGCGGCAGCGGCGGCATGGCTGTTGGCCTGCTTGTCCGTGCCCTTGTGCGCGGCATGCTCATCTGCGGAAGCGGCAAATGCCACCGCGGCGAGGGCGAGGATGGCGACGATTGACGCGATGCGCTTCATGGAATGTGCCTCCTTGGAAGAATCGCGGCGCGCACGGAGTCCCGCGCACGACCGCAGGGATGCGTCTCGCGGCCAGTGTCTCAGGTTACTTCCAGATACTTCAGGTCGAGCGGGCCATAGAGGCCACCGCCCTGCCCGCCGAACCAATCGCGGCCCCGGCGCAGCGCGTCGCTCGGCACGTCCACGATCGGAAGTCCGAGTTCCTCCACCGCCGCGACCCGCGACGTCGTGGGAAGCGCGTAGCGCTCGCTTGCCAGGTAGTCCTCGAACTCGTCGAGCGTCCACGCGAACAGCGCATCCACCTCCCACACGAGCTGCACGTCGCGGCCCTTCAAGAGATCGGGCGGGTCGTCCGGCGCCGCCGGGATCAGCCTGCCCACGGCGCAACAGTCGCACCCGAACCAGAAGTCGAGTTCGCCCTGCACGACGAGGTTCTCGGAGACTCGCGCCTCGGTGGGCGCATCGCGCCAGATGTTGCCCAACAGTTCGCTCATCGCGAACAGGTAGCGGAGCAGCGCGCGCGGGTCGTCCGAGGCCGCGCCGCGCATCCCCGTGGACAGCACGCGCAGGTTGCGGATGGCCTCGAGCCGCACCCACGGCGAGCGCCGGTTCGTGAGCGCCGAGAGATTGTGGAGCGAGCCCTCGACGCGCTCGCGCACCACGGCGAGCAACGCGTCGAACGTGCCGTCACTCTTGTCGAGGAACTCGATCGCACGCCGCATCGCCTGGTTGAGCGGCAGGTACGCCGCGCGCAGCGTGGACCAATCCTCGGTGAGCCGTTGTTTGGCGATGACGTCCCAATCCGCCATGCGATGCGTCCTCGTTCGTGGGGGCTCGGGCCCCGGGTGATGTGCGATGCGATGATCGAACGGAGTATAGGCATCCCTTCCTACGGGGGTCCACCCCGCGACGTGACGCCTGACGAAGGATTCACAGTCGAGCGTCCGCGCGCTCAGGTGGTTGGCACCGGCGCGGGTACGGCTACCGCAGGCGCGGTGTCCACGGCGACGCGTGCACCGGCTTCGCTCGAGAGCCGGCACGCGTCGAGCGCGAACTGCACCGGCACGGCGTCCGCCGCGAAACTCGGCGAGAGCGGCTCGCCGTGCGCGATCGCGCGATGCAACCGATCCACCATCACGCCGAACGGTGCCAGGAGTGCGGGCTCGCCCTCGCGCGGCTCGAGCGCGTACTCCTCGGGCAGGCTCACCACCTCCGGGTCGCGGCCCGCCACGAGGCGCCACAACCGGTAGCTCGTCTCGTCCCAGCGAAGCGATGCGTCCTCGCCGTGGATCTCGAAGCGCTCCCAGCGATATGGGACGCCAGCCGAGAGATCGAGGCCGGCGGTGACCCCGCCGGCGAACTCGTACTCCACGGTGCAGGCGTCGTCGGCCGTGGCGATCGAGTCTCCGCGTCGCGGCTGGTCCACGCGCAGGCTCGCGAGCACGGAGCGTGGTTCACCGAAGAACGTGCGCAGGCAATCGGTGTGATGGGAGCCGAGCGCCCCCAGGATGCCGCCGCCGCGCGCACGATCGGAGAGCCAGGTCATCGGCCGCGTGTCGGCGTGTGCCCAGATCGGGTAGCGCCCGAGGATCTCGCCTCGGCGCGGGCGTCCGATGCCGCCCGCCCGCACGAGGTCCACGGCGTGGCGCCGCGCCGGGAAGAAGCGGAACTCGTGATTGATCCCCGCGATCCGGCCCGTGGCCGTCGCGGCGTCCCGCATGGCCACCGCCTGCCAGCGATGCAGCGCCGTCGGCTTCTCGCAGTGCACGTGCGCGCCCGCGGCGAGCGCTCCGAGCATCATAGGGTGATGCAGGTACGGCGGGGTGGCGATGCTCACCAGGTCCGGCGACTCGCGGCGCAGGAGTTCCTGCCAGTCCGAGTAGGCGGCGGGGATGCCCAGCTCGGCCGCGCGCTGCCGCGTGCGTTCGGGGTCGTGTCCGGCGAGCGCCACCACCTCGAATCCCGAGTGGCGTTGGAAGCCGGGCGCCTGGACCGCGCGCCCAAACGAGGTGCCGAAGATGGCGACACGGATGCGCTTCACGTCTCCTCCCGGAAGTCGGACGCCAGGGCCGTCACTCTCACGGCGGCTGGATGGCGCGTCAAACGCATTGTCGCACGACGGTCGTGTGCTAGCTTGGCGCTCGAGACGAGCCCGTCCCCTTCACCGCTCGGAGGCCCCATGCGCGACCCGCGCACGCGCAAGCTCGCCCGCCTGATCGTGAATCACTCGTGCCGGCTCCGGTCCGGCGAGGCCGTTCTGATCGAATCGTTCGATCTCTCGGACGGCCTGGTGCTGGATCTTGTCGAAGAGACGCACGCCGTGGGCGCGATCCCGGTGGTCTCGCTCCGGGACCAGGCGGTGCTCCGCACGCAACTCCTGCGCGCCACCGAGGCCCAGTTGCGTGTGCAGGCCGCGATCGAGCTGCAGCAGATGCAGCAGGTGCAGGCCTATGTCGGCATCCGCGCGTCGAGCAACGTGAGCGAGCTGGGCGACGTGCCGTCCGACCGCATGAGCCTCTACCAGGAGATCGTCGCGAAGCCGGTGCACCTGGACTACCGCGTCAATCACACGCGCTGGGTCGTGCTGCGCTACCCGAATCCGGCGATGTCGCAGCTCGCCAACATGAGCACCGAGGCATTCGAGGACTTCTTCTTCCGGGTCTGTGACGTGGACTACGCGCGCATGCGCGAGGCGATGCAGCCGCTCGTCGCGCTGATGCAGCGCACGGACCGCGTGCACCTCAAAGGCCCCGGTACCGATCTGCGGTTCCGCATCAAGGACATCGGGGTCATCCCGTGCTTCGGCGAGCGCAACATCCCCGACGGCGAGTGCTTCACGGCACCGGTGCGCGATTCGGTCGAAGGCGTCATCTCCTACAACACCCCATCCGTCTACCTCGGGACGACCTACGACCAGATCGTGTTTACGTTCGAGAAGGGCCGCATCGTGAAGGCGAGTGGGAACCCCAGGTCCAAGCTCGAACACCTGCTGGACACCGATGAGGGCGCCCGCTACATCGGCGAGTTCTCACTCGGCTTCAACCCGCACGTGCTCCATCCCATGAAGGACACGCTGTTCGACGAGAAGATCGCCGGCTCGCTGCACTTGACGCCCGGGCAGTGCTACACGACGACGGACAACGGCAACCGCTCGCGCGTTCACTGGGATCTCGTGCTCATTCAGCGGCCGGACTACGGCGGCGGCGAAGTGCGGTTCGACGACGTGCTCGTGCGAAAAGACGGGCTGTTCGTAAGCGACGAACTCCTCGGCCTGAACCCGGACCGGCTCGGCGCATCCTGACTCTCGGGCGCTGGAGCGCGCCCGCATCGCGCCGCGTCCGGCTTCGCGGCTAGCGGTCGACGAACAGCTTCGCGGCCGACGCGCCCGCCGCGGTCACCATGCGCACGAAGTAGAGCCCCCGTCGCACGCGGGCCCCCGAGGCGTCGCGGCCGTCCCAGGGGACCGCTTGCGCGCCGGCGCCGAAGGCGCGGTCCGCGAGTGTCGCGACGCGGCGGCCGAGCAGGTCGTAGAGCTCGAGGCGCACGTCACCCGGCTGTCGGAGCCGGAACACGACGACGAGGCCGGCGCCGAGCGGCGAGCTCTTGAGCACTCGCACGCCTTCGGTGGGGGCCGCGTTCGCGTCCGGGGCCGGTCGCGGAGCGACCGTCGTGTCCTCGGGCACGGGCGGGGTGCCCGTCGAATCCTCGAACTCCTTCCCCGGCGGATCCGGCATCCGCCCACCGGGACCGGCGAACCGCTGCTGTGCGATGTCGTTCTTGAACACGCTCAGCCATGGCGTGGACGCGGTGGCGTCGTTCATCGCCACGCGCAACCGCATCGGCTCGTCCGCCGGCAGCGACGCGGGCCAGCGCTTGACGAACCACGGCACGAGCGCGCTGTCCGGGTTCAACAGTGGGCGCGCGGGCAAGCCGAGGGTGTCCAACGGTGCGCGCACCTCGTGGCCCGACGCGTCCCGGACCCACGCCACGAGCTCGCCATCGAACGCGAATCCATTCGAGGCCTTGAGGCGCAGGCCGACGTACTGGTTCTCTCTCGTGGACAACCGCGTCCAGTTCATGCTCACCATGTGGAACACGGACGGCTCCGCGAGCGTGAAGTTGTCCCCCGCGCCCCACACGATGCGCCGGATCTCGATGCGATTGAGCGAGGCGAACGCGAACAGGTCCTGGGTCCCGTCTCGCAGCAGCTCGGAGGCAAACCAGGTGGAGGTGTCGTAGCCGAGCATGTTCCGGAGCCGGCCCCGGTAAGTCCAGCTCGCGGGTTCGCCGAGCGGATCCGAGCCCACGTAGAACGTGAGCGCCTGTCCGGCATTCGAGGTGATGAACAGGAACCAGCGCCCGTTGTGCTCGAACAGATGCGGGGACTCCGTGCTCGAGTTGAACGTGAAGCTCCGGTGGGTGATCCACAGCGGTTTTTCGTCCGCCCATGCGCCGGGATCGCCGTCGGCGCTGCGGGCTACGCCCACCAGCGTCGAGAGCGAGTCGCTCGCCGGCGTCGCCGTGTAGTAGAGCAGCCACTGCCCGGGGGCCGCGGGATCCGGCATGACGAACGGGTCCCGGCACGCCATCGTCGGCCACAGCGGCGCCCACCACGCCCAGGGTGCGGCCTCCGTACTCCACACCGGCGTCTGGTGCACGCGGTTCCACGTCATGAGGTCGCTCGACACCGCCGCGCCGATCTGCTGCGTGGCGTTGAAGCTCCCGGGTCGGTCCGTGACCCCCGTGTAGAACATCCACCAGAGTCCGCCCCACTCCACGATGTGCGGCGCCCAGACGTGCAGGTTGTCCCAACCGTAGGGATCGAGCGGCATGACCGGGGGCAGCTGGGCCCAGTGGAAGAGGTCGGTGGAGATGGCGTGGCCGAAATCGATCTCGGTCGCCCACGCAGGCAGGTAGTCGTTGTGACGGATGTAGAAAAGGTGGTAAACCCCGTCCTTCTTCACGAACGCGAAGTCCTTGGGGCGATACATCGTGGGCGTCACCGTCATGGCCGCGCCGCGCGCGGGGACGGGTGTCGCCGGGGCCGCCACGACCGCGACGAGTGCGGCGAGGGCGAGGGGACCGAGATGCCGGAGCAGGGGATGCACGTGCGGGCGAGGGCGCCTTTCGTCGCGGATCGGACGGGCCTTGGGGCCGCGGACTCACCGCGGGGTCCGGCCGATTATCGGAGCGGCATGCGGGTCCGGTCAACGGGAACCACGGGCGAACCGGCCCCTCCCCTCCCGGCGGCCCGGCGTGCCCGCCGGTCCGGGCCGGCTCGGGAACCCGGAAGGTGATCCAGCTCCAGGACTTGAGATACAGCATCGGAGAGCGGGTGCTGTTCGACGACGTGAACTGGGTCATCGGTCCCGGGGACCGCTGCGCGCTCGTCGGCCCGAACGGAGCCGGTAAGACCACGCTCATCCGCCTGATACTCGGCGAGTACACGCCGGAGAGCGGACAGTGCGTGCGTCCGCGCGGCACGCGTATCGGCTACTTGCCGCAGGAGGCGGCTGAGCGCTACGAGGGCAGTGTGCTCGGCCGCGCCATGGAGGCGCATCGCGCACTGCTCGACCTGCGCGTCGAACTCGACGCGCTCCACGAGGAGCTGGGCTCGATCAAGCCGGACGATCCGCACCTGGAGGCGCTGCTCGAACGTGCCGGGACGCTGCAGAACCAGCTCGAGCACCACGACGAACACGCGCTCGAGCCCGAGGCGCGCCGCGTGCTGTCGGGTCTCGGCTTCTCCGCCGCGGACCAGGATCGGCCGCTCGCCGAGTTCTCCGGCGGCTGGCGCATGCGCGCCGCGCTCGCCGCGCTGCTGCTCGCGGAGCCCACGGTGCTGTTCATGGACGAACCCACGAACCACCTGGACCTGCCCGCGATGGAATGGCTCGAGGACTACCTCGAGGACTTCCAGGGCGGACTCGTGGTGGTGTCGCACGACCGTGTGTTCCTCGACCGCGTCGCGAACGAGGTGCGCGAGCTCGACCGCGGCAAGCTCACCGACTACAGCATGCGCTTTTCGCTCTACCTGGAGGAGAAGGAGCTGCGGCGCGAGCAGGCCGCGGCGAGCAACGCGCAGATCGACGCGAAGATCGCGCAGCTCAAGCGCTTCGTGGAGCGCTTCGGCGCCAAGAACACGAAGGCGGCCCAGGCCCAGAGCAAGCGCAAGCAGATCGAGCGCCTGAAGGAACAGCATGTCGTGATCCCGCGCTCGGCGCGCAGCCTGCGCCTGGCGTTCCCCGATCCGCCGCACGCCGGCCGCACGCTCATCCGGCTCCGCGACCTGTCGTTCGGCTACGCCGACGGCCCCGACATCGTGTCACACGCCCGGATCGAGATCGAGAAGGGCGAGAAGCTGGCGATCGTGGGCGCGAATGGTGCGGGCAAGACCACGCTGCTGCGGTTGATCGCCGGGCAGCTGGAGCCGCGGTCGGGCGAGCGCGAGCAGCCGCCGCTCACGCGCATGGGCTACTTCGCGCAGCACGCCGCCGAGACGCTCGACGGCCAGCTCACGGTGCTCGGGGCCATGGAGGACGTGGCGAGCGACGAGTGGCGGCCGCGGCTGCGCGGGCTGCTCGGCGCGTTCCTGTTCTCGGGCGACGACGTGTTCAAGCGCTGCCGCGTGCTGTCGGGTGGCGAACGCCAGCGCGTGGCGCTCGCGCGCCTGCTGCTGTCGCCAAGCAACTTGCTGCTCATGGACGAGCCGACGCACCACCTGGACTTGGCGGGCAAAGAGGTGCTCGAGGACGCGCTCGCCCAGTACCCCGGCGCGGTCGTGGTCGTGACGCACGATCGCTCGCTCATGGCGCGCGTCGCCACGCGCGTGATCGAGGTGAACGCCGGGCGCGTCGTGCTCTATCCCGGCGGCTATGACGACTACGAAGCGGCGCGACTCGCGCGCGTGGTGTCCGAGCCCGCCGCCGCGAAGCCGGTCTCGAACCCGCGCGGCGGCGCCGTCGCTCCCGAGCCGAAATATGCCGCGCGCGCCACAGCCACGATGGCGCCGCCCCGTCGCACGCCGGATCGCGCGGCGCAGAACGCCGGCCGGCGGCGCGAGCGCGAGCTGGCGCGGCTCGAGGCCGAGATCGCGACGCGCGAGACGCGCATGCGCTAGCTGGAGACCCAACTCGCCGATCCCGAGCTCTACCACGATGCCACGCGCTCGCAGGGTGCCGTCACCGAGTACGAGCGCGTTCGCTCCGAGCTGGAGTCGCTGTGGCAGCGGCTCGGGGAACTCGGCTGACGTTCACGCGTCGAGCCGGCGCCACGCGTTGACGACCGCGCCCCCACTGCGTAGGGTGCCTCGCCATGGCCGACGTGAGTCTGCGCACCTACGTGTTCCTGGACGCGCTGCAGCCGCAGCTCGCCGCGTTCATCGGGACGACCGCGCGCGGCTTCCTGCCCGTGGCGGGTGACGCGTCCATGTTCATCGAGACCGCGCCGGGGCTGGTGATCAACCGCATCACCGACGTGGCGCTCAAGGCCACGGCGGCGACACCCGCGATCATGGTCGTCGAACGCGCGTTCGGACTGCTCGAGATCCACCACCGGGACCAAGGCCAGGTGCTGGCCGCCGGTCAGGCGGTGCTGCGGTTCCTCGACCTCGACGAGCACGACCGCGTGCAACCGCGGGTCGTCTCGGACCAGGTCATCCGCGCCGTGGAACCCTACCACGCGCAGGTCATCAACAAGATGCGGTACGGCGACCAGTTGATCGCGGGCGAGTCGCTGTTCATCCTCGAGAGCGAGCCCGCGGGCTACATCGCGTTCGTCGCCAACGAGGCGCTGAAGGCGGCACGCGTCAAGCTGATCGACGCGTCGTTGTTCGGCGCGTACGGCCGGCTCTACCTGTCGGGCCCCGAGGCGGACATCGACGCCGCCCGCGCCGCGGCGATCCGCGCGCTCGGAACCATCAAAGGTCGCCCCGAGAGCTCCCCCACCGCTCGCTGAGGTCTCGCCGTGCGGTCGCGCCTGGCTCGAGCGCTCGTCAGCCCGAAGACGTCGGCGCAGGAGCGGACGGTTCGTGACGCGTGGCGTGCAGCGCCATCGCGATAGCCGCGACCAGCAGCAGCGCCCCACAGAAGTAGGGGGCGCCCGGGATCGTGACGCCGCCGTGCGGCTTCAAGAAGTAGGCGAACACCTGTGTGAACAGCACCGGGCCGATGATGCCGGAGATCCCCATGACGCTGGCGTTCGTGCCCTGCAGCAGGCCGTATTCGTTGGGCGCGACTCGGCGCGCGAGCAATCCCTGGAGCGGCGGCCCGGTGAAGAACATGAGACCGAAGATCGGCACCGACGCCATGAGCGCGGCCCCAGTGCCCGCGAGGCCATACGCGAGGAACCCGAACGTGCCACCGGTCAGGCCGAGCAGCAGCGTGCGTCGCTCGCCCAATCGCTTCACCGCGGGACCCACGAGTGCGCCCTGGACGATGATCGTGCAAGCCCCCACGCCCGCGAGCATCAGGCCGACCGTGCGCGCACTCCAGCCGTAGCGATGCTCGGTGTAGAGCACGAACGTGCTCTGGAGCGCCATGTGCGCAAGCATGTAGAAGCCGTACACCGAGACCAGCTCGAGCAGGCCGGGCCGGCGCGCGAGCAGCGCCAGGGCTCCGACCGGGTTCGCCCGGCGCCAGTCGAACGCGCGGCGGTTCTCGGGCGCCAGCGACTCCGGCAGCACGAACAGCCCGTAGCCGAAGTTGAGCAGCGCCAGTACGGCCGAGGCCCAGAACGGTGCCCGCGGCGACAGGCCCCCGAGCAGCCCGCCCACGGCAGGTCCGAGCACGAACCCGGCGCCGAACGCGGCGCCCAGTAGACCGAAGCTCGCGGCGCGTTTCTCTGGGGGCGTCACGTCGGAGATGTAGGCCAGCGCGGTCGAGAAGCTTGCGGCGGTGATGCCCGAGATGACGCGGCCCACGAACAGCCAGCCGAGCGACGGGGCCAGCGCCATGAACACGTAGTCGAGTCCGAGCCCGAGGCAGGACAGCAGCAGCACCGGCCGCCGGCCGAAGCGGTCGGACAGCGAGCCCGAGATCGGCGAGCACAAGAACTGCATGAGCGCCCAGGCCGAGCCGAACAGTCCCAGCATGCTGGCCGCGCGCGCGGTGTCCCCGCCCATGAAGTGCTCGACCAGCCGCGGCAGCACCGGGATGATGAGGCCGATCGCGAGCACGTCGATCAGCACGGTGACAAAAATGAACGCCACCGTGGCTCGGCGGGGCCCGACCGCGGGCGGCGCGACGGGTGCTCCGGCCTCGCTCAAAACAGTTCGCCCTGCGGCCAGCACTCGCGCGGCTCCACCGCGAGCAAGCCGAGCCGCCGCTTCATCTCGTTGGCACTCGCGGGGGAATGCCCCGCCCAATGGTTGTTGAAGTAGCCGAACACCTCGCGCACGCGTCCGAGCGCGTGCCCGAGGTCGACCTGCCAGGCGTCGAACGAGTCCGTGCGGTCGACCTGCACCCGGTCGTAGCGCTCGATCTCGCGACGGTCGCCAAGCCAGCGCAGGTAGAGGAAGTCCGCGGTGACCTCGGTGACACGCGGCAGCTCTCGCCACTCCGTCCACGCCACGGCCGCGCCGTGGCGGCGGAGCAGCTCCCACACTTCGGGCGCGTGCCACGAGGCGTGGCGGAACTCCACGGCAAGGCGCACGTGTCCGGGCTTCGTGGCGAGGAACAGGCCGAGGTCCCGCTGCGTGTGCTCGTCACGCCGGAACTCCGCGGGCATCTGCGCCAGCAGCGGACCGAGTCGCTCGCCGAGCGGCTCCATCGCACGCGCAAAATCCTCCAGCGCGGCACCGGCATTCTTGAGCAGCGCCTCGTGCGTCATGTCTCGCGGCAGCTTCGCCGCGAAGCGGAACGACTCCGGCGTGTGGCGTGCCCACGAGCGCGCGATGGTCGCCTTGGGCGCGTGGTAGAACGTGGTGTCCAGCTCGACGGTGTCGAACACCTGCGCGTAGAACGGCAGCCGATCCTCCTGTTTCGAGCCCGGCGGGAAGAACACACCCTGCCAGTCGGGATAGGACCAGCCCTGCGTCCCGAGCCGGACCGTCGCCGTCACGGCGTGGGCTTCTTGCGGAACGGCTTCGCGACCGCGCGGCCGACGGCGCTCGCCCCCTTCCCCACGGCCGCCGCGCCCGAGCGCGCGCCCTGCGCGGCGCGCTCGCCGAGCCCATGGCCGGGTGGCGCCGGGAGCCCCAGGCGTCCGCGCAGGAACACGCTCACGCGTTTCTCGTACTGCTAGCGGTGATGGATCCACGCCTCGGTGTGCTTCACGTCGTCCATCGTCCACGTCTCACCCGCGAGTCCGAGCGACGCGGTGAGGCGCTCGACCTGCTTGCGCGAGAAGCGGTCCCCCATGCGTGTCTGGATGAGCAGCACGGGACGGCCGTTCAAGCTGCGGAGCGCGGGCGTCACGTCCAGTTCGCCGGGGTCGTGGCCGGTGATGAGCTTGCCGACCTGGCGCGCCAGCTCCGCCAGCGCGAACGCCGGCAGGTGGAGCACGTACTGGAAGCCGTCTGCGATCGCCGCGTCCGCGCTCGCGAACGGGCAATCGGCGACCACCGCCGCCACGTCCGGGCGCTCGGCCGCGAGCGCGATCGCCGTGGAGCCGCCGAGCGACTCCCCGAACAGCGCCACGCGATGCCCGGCGAGCCCGGGTCGGGCCCGCACCCAATCGAGCGCGGCGTGCGCGTCGCGCAGCTCCCAGTAGCCGAGCGTGGTGGGCTTGCGGTCGAACCGGCGCGCGGAGCGGAAGTCCACGTTCAGGACGTGCACGCAGAGGTGGTGGAGGAACTGTCCATAGCGCCACATGCGACGGTGGTCGCGCGCGTAGCCGGCGAACAGCACCACGGTCGCGGGACGCGTGCCCTCCAGGTACCAGGCGTCCAGGTGGTCGTCCTCGCCCACCGGGATGCGCACGTGCAGTGATTTGGCATCCAGGTTCTCGACGCCGCCTAGGTCCGCGGGCACCGAGGGATAGAGCGCGATCCACGCCGAGCCACCCGCCAGGAGCAGCAGCGCGCTCACGAGCAACACGATGACATTGCGCATGGCGGGACACCCTAGCAGAACCTGCGCGGGCGCTCGGAGAACCTCACCGTGGCCGCTTGCCTCCGGTCGTGTCGCGGCGCGGCGGGTACCAGGCATCGACATCGAGGCGCGGACGGGGCCGGCCGAACCCGCCCATGCCCGATGACGCCGGCATGGTCTTCCCCGGCTGCAGGTCCACGTGGAGTCGCCACACGCAATCGCTCCCGAGCTTGGCGACGAAGCTGCGCTCGGTCGTCGGGGCCGGACGGCCTTCCTGTCGCACGTTCACGAAACCCCCGACGCTCGGCTCCAGGAGCTCGAAGTGCACGTGCGCGGCGTGGCCGCCATGACTGGCCGGGAACACGGTGCGGATGCGGTAGCGGCCAGCCTCGTCCGTGCGCAGCGTGGCGGCCAGGCGCATCTCGCCCCCCGCGAGCACAGGGTATCGTCTCGGATTCAGCGCGGGACGGTGAGTCCTCGGGGTCCGATGTACTCGGACATCGGCCGGATCAGGTGGTCCTCGGCGTGCTGCTCGATGACGTGCGCCGCCCAGCCCGCGCAGCGGCCGCAGGCGAACATGGCCACGAACGTACTCGGCTGGAGACCCAGCGACTGCAGCACGAGCGCGGTGTAGAACTCCACGTTCGTTTTGAGGTTCCGGCCGGGCTTCACGTCGTCCAGCACGCGCAGCACGGTACGCTCGACCTCGCGCGCCAGGTCGAACAGGTGCTTGTCGTGCAGCACCGCGCCGCCCATCTCCTCGGCCACGGCCGAGAGCACCTCGGCGCGCGGGTCGCGCACCTTGTAGACGCGATGCCCGAATCCCATGATGCGCCGGCCCGCGGCGAGCTCGTTCCGCACCCAGGGTTCGGCGTTGTCCACCGACTTGATGTCGAGCAGCATGTCGAGCACGGGTCCGGGCGCGCCGCCGTGCAGCGGACCTTTGAGCGCGCCGATGGCGCCCGTGATGGCGCTCACCATGTCGGAGCGGGTGCTGGCGATGACGCGGGCTGCGAACGTGGACGCGTTCATGCCGTGGTCGATGACCGTCACCCAATACGTGTCGAGCGCCTTCGCCGCGATCGGATCAGGCTCACGACCGAACACCATGTAGAGGAAGTTCCCGGCCAGCGACAGGTCGGCGCGCGGCGCGATGGGCTCCTGTCCGGCGACGAATCGCGTGTGCGCCGCGACGATGGTAGGGAACCGCGCCACCAGCATCTTCGCGTTGTCGAAATCCGCGCCGGGTGAGATGTCGTTCGGGTTTCGGAGATCGAGCGACAGTGTGGCGCACGCCATGCGCAGCGCGTCGATCGGGGGCGCGCCCTTCTTCGCCGCCTCGCGCACCACTTCGAGCGTGTTCACAGGGAGTGCGCGCTGCGTCGCGATGGCCCGAGTCAGCTCGTCCTTCTCTTCCTTGGACGGCAGCCGTCCCTTCCACAGCAGGTGCGCCGCCTCTTCGAACGTGACCTTGCCGGCCAGTTCCTTGAGTTCGTAGCCGCCGATGATGAGCACGCCGTTCTGGCCGTCGACGTGGCTCATGCGCGTCTGGGCGGCGACCACGCCATCGAGGCCGCGCGGCTTGGCGTCGGAGGTGGTTCCGGACATGTGCACTCCTTGAGCGTGTTGGGACGTCCCCGGGTGGGGACGAGAGTCAGTGTGCGTTTGACCGCACTATCGCACCGCCCCACGACGGCCGCAATGCAGCGGCCCCGCTGGTCTGCTACCCGAACTCGGCGAGGAATTCTTCGGTGTGCTGGCCGAGCGCCGGCGGAGGCAGCGACACGGGCGGCCGCTCGCCGTCGATCCTCCACGGCAGCGACAAGAGCGGCGTCACTCGCCCGTCGGGAAGCGTGTGTGGCGCCACCATGCCACGCGCGGCGAGCGCGGGATCACTCACGGCCTCGTGCACGTCGCGCACGGGCCCCGCTGGAACGGAGGCGGCCCGGAAGCGTTCGAACCAGGCCGCGCGCGGCTCCTGTGCGAAACGGCTCGCGAGCCAGCCGACGACCTCCGCGCGGTGAAGCACGCGCGCCGGGTTCGCCGCCCAGCGCGGGTCTCTGCCGCGCTCGGGCTCGCCCATGGCTTCGCACACGCGGCGCCACTGTGCGTCGTTGCCGACGGCGAGCACGAACAGTCCATCCGCGGCGGCGAACGTCTGGTAGGGCACGATGTGCGGGTGCGCGTTGCCGTGCCGGCGGGCCGGCTGTCCGGTCGAGAGCGCCCCCTGCGAGACGTTCACCATCGAATGGATCCCCACTTCGGCGAGCGCGACGTCCAGGTGCGCGCCCAGCCCGGTGCGAAACCGCCCCACGAGCGAACCGAGGATCGCGGCGCCCGCGTGGATCCCGGATAGCACATCGATCAACGCGACACCGACCTTGATCGGCGGACCGTCCGGTTCACCGGTGACACTCTGGAGCCCCACCCAACCCTGGAGCACGGCGTCGTAGCCCGGCAACATCGCGTAGGGCCCATCCTGGCCGAACCCGGTGATGCTGCACACGACCAGCTCGGGCCGGTCGCGGCGAAGTGTCGCGGCGTCGAGACTGATGCGTTCGAGTGTGCCCGGCAGGAAGTTCTCGACCACCACGTCGGCCTGCGCCGCGGCCCGGCGGACCGCTGCGAGTTGCCGGGGGTCCGCGAAGTCCAGCGCCGCCGAACGCTTGTTGCGGTTCACCGACAGGTAGTAGGCGCTCGCCTCGCCCACGAACGGTGGGCCCCAGGCGCGAGTCTCGTCGCCGCTCCCGGGCCGCTCCACCTTCCACACCGTGGCCCCGAGATCGCCGAGCATCTGCGTGGCGTAGGGACCCGCCAGCACACGCGAGAGATCCAGCACGGTGAGGCCCGCGAGCGGGCACGCGGGCCCCACGTTCATGTGGACGAGCGCCCCGCGAGCTCGTCCACGAATGGACGCGACTCGAGCGGCCGGCCGGTGGCTCGCGCCGTGAGTTCGCGCCAGTTCCACCGTCGTCCCGGGGCGTAGAACTCGCGCACGAGGAACTCCGCCACCTTCGGCGAGTGAACGTAGCGCTCCCACGCGTCCGCTCCCCCGCCGAGCACGCCGTACAGGAGATGTTGCTGAAGCTGCGACGCCAGCATCTCGCCCAGCTGGTAGTTGTGGTAGTAGGCGGGCGCGACGCTGAAGTGGATCTTCGCTGCCCAGTCGGGCTCGTGCCGGCCGTCAGGACGACGCACCCATTGGAAGCGTTCGACCAGGTCCCACCACAATGCGCGCAGGTCCTGGTCGGGCTCGCGGTAGAGCGCGCGCTCCATGTGCACCATGACCATCTCCCACCGGGTCTGGACGAGCAGCTGCCGTCGCACCGCACGCGCCACCGGTTCGGCGTACTTCGCCAGTTCGGAGGTCTCGGCTCGCGCCCATTCCCGGAGCCATACCGGGTTCCGGGACAGACGACCGAACAGCATGGCGCTCGCCTCGGTGGACAGCACGTGCGCCTGCGTGCGCAGCCACCATGGCAGCGAGCGGTCCACGTGCAGGTCGTACACGGCATGGCCGTACTCGTGGAGCAGCGTGCCCATCCAGCGCTCGGTCGGGCGCACGTTGCACAGCACGCGCACGTCGTCGCCCCGGTCCATGCTCATGCAGAACGCGTGCTGGCACTTGCCCGGCCGCTCGAACAGGTCCGAGCGCCGCACGCAGTCGTGGATCGAGAACCCGACCGCTGCGAAGTACCGCTCGGTGATCGCCACGAGGTCCTGGCCGGCGTAGAACGGGTCGAGGCTCATCTCGGCGGGTGGCGCCTCCTGGAAGAACGGATCGGCGTAGTGCCACGGCCGGAGTGCTTCGTCCGAGACACCAAAGCGCTCACCCAGTCGGCGGTCGAGCGCACTCTTGTAGTCCTTCCACAACGGCGTGGTCTCGCGCTCGAGTTCGTCGAACAGCGCGAACAGTTCACGCTCGTCCAGTTCGTCGAGTTCGAGCGCCATCGAGTAGTAGTTCGGGAATCCAAGCGATCGCGCGCCCTCGTTGCGCAACCGCACGAGCGTGAGCAGCTCGGATTCCACTTCACGCCCGATCTGCTTGCTGGCCTCCCATGCCTGCCGGCGCTGCGCCACGTCGTCGGAATCCCGGAGCATGTCCACCAGTTCGTTGTCCGTGACCTCGCGTCCGTCGAGCCGGGCCCGGAACCGGTTGAACCGGCCCTCGAGGTTCTTCTCGAGCTGGACCTGGCGTTCGATCATCTCGGGCGGCAGCTGACGTGCCCGGTGGTCGTTGTGCAGCAGCACGAGCTGGCGGTCGAGCAGCGGGTCGTCGAGCGGCCCGTCCTGGCGGAGCCGCGTCAAGCGCGCATATGCGTCGCGACGCGCGAGCACCAGTCGCATTTCGGCGTCGAGCCGCGCGCTCTCCTCCTCGTGACGCGACTCGCCGGTGGTGTTCGCGAGCCACGAGGCCTCGTTGCGCTGGAGCTCTAGCGGTCGCATCTCGGCGACGAAGCGCTCGAGGAACTCGGCGAGCTCGCGCTCACGGGCGCCCGTCGGGGTCGCAGTCTTGGACACGGGGTTGGCCTCCGGGGTCTCTCCAAGTGTGGGGCGGCGGGACAGTGTGGCGGGCCGCCTCGACGCGCGGCAAGTCGGGCGAGGTCGTCCGCCGGTCAGGAGCGCCGGACGAGCGCGCCGTAGTGTTCGGGACGACGGTTCGTGAACAGCGGCGTCGCCGCGGTGAGCCGCTTGTGGCGCGAGCGCGTGAGATCGCAGTGGAACGTGCGTGCGACCTGATCAGCCTTGCCCGCCCGAACGACGACCACACCGTCGGGGTCCACGACCTGGCTCCGCCCGGTGAACGCCACCGTTCCACCGGGCCGGCGCTCGGTGCCGGTCCGGTTCGCGGTCACGGTGAACACGCGGTTCTCGAGCGCGCGCACGCGCATCGCCTCCTGCGCGTTCGGGAACACGAGGTTCGAGGGATGCGCGATCAAGTCGGCGCCCTGGAGTGCCAGCACGCGAGCCGCCTCGGGGAACCGCCAGTCGAAGCAGATGAGCATGCCGACGCGTGCGGGACCCACGCGGTGGACCGCGAGTGCGATGTCGCCCGCCGAGAACCACTCACGCTCGCGCTCGAACAGGTGAAGTTTCCGGTAGACCGCGAGCACACCGCGCGGGCCCACCAGCATCGCGCTGTTGTAGAAGCGGCCGCGCGCCACCTCGGCGAAGCCCGCGATGTAGTGGCGCCGCTCCCGGCGCGCGGCGTCGGCGAGCCGGGTCGCGGTGGCGCCACGGCGCGCGTCCTCGGCGAGCGACGCCACCTCCTCGTGCGACGAGAACACGTAGCCCGTGGACCACAGCTCGGGAAGCACGACCAGGTCAGCCTTGACCGTTCGCGCGAGCGCCAGTCCATGGTCGAGGTTCGCCTCCGTCTGCCCGAAGCGGGGCCGGCCCTGGACGAATGCGACGCGGATCGAGGTCATGCGCGCGAAGCTAGCGCGCGCGGCGCGCGGCCGCAAAATCACCCGGCGACCAGGCCGGACACGCGGTCCGGATCCTGATCGCCGGTCTTTGCGGGTCCAAGGTGACCCGCGTCACCCGCTCGAAGGCGGGTCTGCCTGGCGCCTTCGGGGCGCCGCCGTCAACGGGTCATGAGGTCGGCATCGGCTCCATGATCCGGAAACCGGGGGAAGTGAGGGGTGCGCCGGCGCTTTCCGCGATGGCCATCCGCGCCACCGCCGCCGCGTTCACCAGTTGAACCTCTCGACCCTTGAGCAGGACGAAGAATTCCCGTCCCCGCTGATTCATGAAGTCGGAGATGCGTTGGGTCGGTCGCTCCAGAGGCATCCAGACGCGTCCTGTAACCGAACTGCCGTCGGTCAGCCATACTTCCGCATCCTCCTCACGCGACGGCGCAAAGCCGCGCGTGAACACGTCGCTGTGGGGCACGTCCGGACCCGGTACGAGTCTCAGCAGTCGCACGCGACTGACGAGCTCGATCCGGCCGTCCGGTCCCGTGGCCACGGGAAGGAACCGCGACGGTGAGTTGAGCTTGGCAAGGATCGTCTGGTGACGGCTGCCCGACGGGTCGAGGTCGAGAAAGATCTGGCCTTCGGCCGCCCCGACATCGGCGCTCCAATAGTGGATGGAGATCCGCCGCTTGGGGATGTAGTGATCCATGTCCCGTTTCTCCTCGAGCCCGGCTGCCGCACCTGCCGTCCGGCACCCTTCGAAAGCAGGTACGGGCGGCGTTCCGCCTTGCTCGCAGGAGACGGGGAGCAATGGTCGCGCCAGCGTGGCGTCCCTCGTCGCCTCCTGGCCGGGAGCCGCGATCCGCGCGCGATTCCCGCGGGCCGTGCACCCCGTGGCGTGGCCACGGCCCGTCGGCGCGAATCGCCCCACCTTGCAGGGCGCATTCGAAGCGCATCCAGCGCATGGCAGCTTGCCGCGTGCGCCGGCCGGTCTCCAAGTCGCGGCCCGAATGCCGCTGGCGGACTCTCGCGCGGCGCCACGCGCTGCTACGATGAGCCTCATGATCCAACGCGCATCGGAGGCGCCGCAGGGCAAGGGACGCAGCCGCTCGGTGCGGTTCTCGCTGCCCTCTCGCGAGGCTTGGCTCATGTTCGCCGCGGCGCTCGTACTTCGCGTGCTGTACGTGGTGGCGGTGCATCACGTCGGCGCCCGGCCGTCGTCGGATTCCATCGCCTACGACGACCTCGGCTGGAACCTGGCTCGGGGGATGGGCTTCCAGTTCACGGGCGCCGGCGGCCTCTACCCCACCGCGAAGGCGCCGCTCCTGCCGTGGCTCGTGAGCCTCGTCTATCGCGCGACCGGCCACTTCTACTTCGCGGCGCTCATGCTCCAGTGCGTGCTTGGCGCACTCGTACCGATGCTCGCGCGTGCGCTCGGTGGCACGCTGTTCGGCTCGCCGGCGGGCCGCCTCGCGGGCTGGCTCGCGGTCTTCCACCCGTTGCTCGTGTTCTTCTCGGGCTACCTCCTCACCGAGAACCTGTTCTGCGTGACCGTGCTGCTCGCCCTGGTCGCGAGCGCCGAGTGGCTGAAGACGCCGCGGCCCGGTCGCGCGTTCGGAGTCGGCTTGCTCTGGGGCCTGGCGTGCCTCACCCGCCCCACCGCGATGCCGCTGCCGGGGCTCGTCGCCGCCTGGGCGTGGGCGCCGCTCGGGCTCGCTGTCCGCCCGGGTGACCGAGCGCGGCAGGTGGCGCTGCTGCTGCTCGCGGTGGCGCTCAGTATCGCACCGTGGACGATCCGGAACGCGATCGTGTTGCACGACTGGATCCCGATCACGACGGGTGGCGGGCGCACGCTCCTGGACGCCAACAATCCCGTGGTCTGGGACGACCCGGCGCTGCGCGGCAACGCCATCAGCACGGCGGAGCGCGAACCGTGGAAGACGCGGTTTCGGAATCACTCGGAGGCCGAGGTGGACCGGATCGCGAGCCGCGAGGCGATCGCGTTCGGCCTGTCCCGCTGGCGCGACTGGCCAACCGTGGCGTGGGCGAAGCTCTCGCGCTTCTGGCGGCTCACCGCGCTCACCGAGAGCACCGGCCGCTGGTTCCGAACGGGCTCACTCCCCGACCGCTTGCTCGCGGCCCTGGATCCGCTGCTCCTGTGGTCTCTCGTCGTGCTGCCGTGCGCGGCCTGGGGACTCGTGCGCACGCTGCGCTGGACGCGGCGGCACTTCCAACTGCTGCCGCTGTGGGTGATCGCGTGGTTCAGCCTGAGCTCGGTCGTGTTCTGGGGCGCGCTCCGCATGCGTGTCCCGGCCGAGCCGCTCGTGCTGCTCTACGCGGCCGTGGGGCTCGTGGATCTGCTTCGTCGCGTGCGGGTGAGGCGCGCGGGCCTGAGCGTCGTCGGCTCGCGAGCCGAGTGACGGCGGGCGGGCGCGATCGGTCCCGCGCCCGCCCGTGTCGTCGCTCGAAGCGTCAGGGCAGCGGCATCGCGGCGGGTTCGCCGCCGCCGAGCGTCTGGAACGTGAAGCGAGGGCGATCACGCTCCACCGGCCACCGCTGGCGCATCGTGTCGCCGTCGAACACCTCGCCGTTCTTCACGACCCAGTGAATTGAATCGCTGTTCTGGATGCGCTCGAGCGGGTTCTTGTCCATGACGATCAGGTCGGCGAGCTTGCCGACCTCGAGGCTCCCGAGGTCGCGATCCATGCCCAGCTCCCAGGCGCCGGTCGCCGTGGCGCAGCGCAGCGCGTCGTGGTTCGAGATGCCGCCCTGCGTGAGACCCCACAGCTCCCAATGCGGCCCTAAGCCCTGCAGCTGGCCATGGGCGCCGAGGCTCACCTTGCCGCCGCGGTCCAGGATGCGCTTGCAGCCATCGGCCACCTTGAAGTGGTGCCAGTCGCCGTCCACGGACATCA
>JAHFBX010000182.1 GCA_023249815.1 Candidatus Eiseniibacteriota bacterium | reverse complement strand
TGTCGTGCCGCTGGCGCTCGCCGGCGCGCCGGGCGTGCGCGCGCTGCGCGTCGCCGCGCTCGAGGGGCTGCCCTACGTGGAGCCCGACATGGAGTCCGTGCACGAAGGCCAGTATCCGCTGACGCACCCGGTGAATCTGTATGTTCGCGTGCACCGCCCGCGGCTGGCGGGCGGGTTCGTGACGTTCGTCGCGAGTCAGCCCGGCCAGGAGCTGGTGCTCGCGAGCGGCCGCGTGCCGACGTCGGTCCCGTTGCGATTCGTCCGCCGCTCCCCGATGCTGGGCTCTCACTGAAACAGGAGACAGGACCTACACGCCTATGAACGACATCCTTCGCAGACTCGCCCGGGCCGCGGTGGGCGCGCTCGGCGCCGCCCTCGTGGTGCTCGCCGTCGTTTCGGTGTCGCGCGCGGATGAGCTCAAGGACGGTCGCGCGGCGCTCGTGGGCGGTCACTACGATGACGCCATCCGCCTGTTCGAGAAGGCGGCCTCCCAGGGCTATGCGGAGGGCCGGGCCGGCGTGGGGCAGGTGTGGCTCAGGCGCCGCAACTACGAGAAGGCGCTCGAGGCGTTCCAGCTCGCACAGCGCATGGACGGCAACTTGGCACTCGCTCACTGGGGCGAGGGCGAGGTGGCGAGGCGGAACGAGGATTGGGAAGGCGCGTTGCCGCACTTCCAGAAGGCCGTGTCGCTCGACCGCAAGTTCCCCGACGCCCAACTCGGCATGGGCGAGGCGCTGACGCAGCTCCGCCGCTTCGAAGAGGCCGTCGCGGCGCTGAACCCCGGCTTGAACTGGGGCGCCAAGTGGCGGCCGCGCTTCCTCGTCGCGCTCGGATTCGTCGAGATGACGCGCGATTCGCTGCGCGACGCCGGCATCTACTTCACCCAGGCGCGCGAGGCGGCGCCGGACGACCCTATCACGAACCGCGCGCTTGGCGACTTCTACCTGCGCCGCGGCATCGGCTCGCTGGCGATCCCGGAGTACGAGAAGTCCGTGGCGCTCGATTCGTCGGATGTGGACCTGCGCTTCGCGCTCGGACGCGCGCTCGCGTTCGACCAGCGCTACGACGAGGCGATCTTGCAGTACCAGTGGGTGGCGGACCGCAACCCGGACTACGCCGGCGCGCAACTGGCGCTGGGCGACATCTACTATCGCGCCGGCCAGGCGAAGGCGGCCTACTACGCGGAGGCGCGGCCGCATCTCGAGAAGTACACGCAGCTCGCGCCGAACGATCCGAAGGGGTGGTCGCTGCTCGGTCGCGACTACTACCACCTGCGGCTCAAGGACGAGGCATTCGCGGCGCTCACCAAGGCGCAGGAGCTCGGGGACAAGAGCAAAGAGATGTACACCGTCATGTTCCGCGCCCAGGTGGACCGCAAGGATTGGCCGGGCGCGCTCGCCGCGATCCAGAGGGGCGAGCCGAACAATTCGGATCTCCTGAAGCTCGCCCAGGTCCACGCGTTCATGGGCAACCAGGCCCAGGCGGACTCCGTTTACGGCGCGCTCGTCGAGAAGGACTCGACGTCGAGCGACGGCAAGTTCGCGCTGCTGGAGATGGGCAAGGCGCAGTATCGCGTGAAGAGCTACCCGGCGGGGATCGCGACGCTCGGCCGGCGAATCGCCCTTGACCCCAACTCCGACGAGGCTTACTACTACAGGGGCTTGTCCTACAAGGAGATGAAGCAACTCCCGGAGGCGATCAGCGACCTCCGTCAGGCGGCGACCCTGGGTTCGAGCAAGGGGGACCGTCACTTCTGGCTCGCGGTCACGCTCACGCAGGCGGACTCCGTCGACGCGGGGCTCGAGGAGTTCCGTGCCACCGTCGCGGTGGACTCGACAAGCAAGAACGCCGCGGTCGCCTACCAGCAGTTAGGCTACCGTTCGCTGCTCAAGAAGGACTGGAAGGACGCGATCGATCATCTGGAACATTCGGTCGGCATTGATCCACGCAATGTGCAATCGCTGATCTGGTTGGGACAGGCGTACCAGAACTCCGGCAATCGCGAGAACGCGGCGGCTTACTACCGCAAGGTGCTCGAGGTGCAGCCGGGTGAACCCAACGCGACCAAGGGCTTGAAGAACCTCGGCTTCTAGGGGCCGCTCCGCGGCGGTGCATCAGGCGCCGCGGGCCAGGAGGATGCGGATGTCCACGATGAAGAGCCGGCAGGTGGGGTCGATCCACATCCTCACGCCCAAGGGCTACCTGACGGGTGGCGAGGAGACCGAGGAGTTGGAACGCGCCATCAAGCAGCTCGGCGAGGAGAACAACAAGCACCTCGTCATCAACCTGAGCGAGACGCAGCACTTGAACTCCACCGCGCTCGGGGTGCTGATCTCCGCCCATTCGAACTACACGCGCCGAGGCGGCCACATGAAGCTGGCCGCGGTGGACAAGCGTATCGAGAACATCTTCGTCATCACCAAGTTATCCCTGGTCTTCGACGTCTACCCCACCGAGGAGCAGGCGATCGCCAGCTTCGCGGAACGGGAGTCCGTGTAGCGTCCGGGAGGTAGCCATGGCCGTGAAGCGCAGGGAAGTCGGCCCCATCGTCATCGTTGCCCTGAAGGGACGGTTCTACGGGGACAACGAGACGGACGAGCTCGAGAAGGCGGTCATGGCCGAGGCGGCCGCGGGCAACCGGATGCTGATCTTGAACATGAATGAGTGCGAGGCGCTGAACTCGGTGGGCATCGGCGTCCTCATGCGCGGGTACGCGAACTACAAGGGCCGCGGCGGCGAGATCAAGCTGTGCGGCCTCGGCAAGCGGCTCAAGGATCTGTTCACGATGACGAAGCTGATCATGGTGTTCGACCACGTGGACACCGAGGAGGAGGCGCTCGCCGCCTTCGCCCCGAAGTGACCTCCGCGCTCCGGCCCCCGCGGCCGGGCGCGGATCGAGCAGTACCCGGCCGACGGCCGGTCGCGGGAGAAGCGCACGTCACGGGATCGCGCCTGGCGCGGTCCGCCAGAAGGTAGAGGGTCGCGGACCCGACGCCAGTTCAGACCGCGCGGCGATGCCGAGACCGCGGATCCGGAGGATGAATACCCCATGAATCGCTTCCTTGTACCGTTGGGCTTTCTGGCAGCGCTGGCGATCTCGGTGACGCTCTGGTGGTTCATGCCGGAGTTGATCGGCGAGCAGTACGGGCACCAGATGAAGCAGGCCGGCTGGCTCGTGCCGGCGCTCATCATGCTGCTCATCCTGCAGATCTCGTTCGTGGTCGAGCGACTGTTGAGCCTCAAGAAGGCGCAGGGACGCGGCTCGCTGCCGGACTTCCTCAACAACGTGCGCAAGAAGCTGCACACGGGTGATGTGCAGGGCGCGATCCAGCTGTGCGGGCAGCAGCGCGGTTCCGCCGCGAACGTGATGCGCGCCGGGCTCGAGCGCTACTCGACGCTGCGCGCCGAGAACGCGCCGAAGGAGAAGATCGTGGCCGAGACCCAGGCCGCGATCCAGGAGGCCTCGGGCCTCGAGACGCCGCTGCTCGAGCGCAACCTCATCGCGCTCTCCACGATCGCCTCCATCAGCACGATGGTCGGACTGCTCGGCACCGTGATGGGCATGATCCGCAGCTTCGCGGCGCTCGGCACGTCCGGCGCCGTAGACGCCTCGAAGCTCGCCGTCGGCATTTCCGAAGCGCTCATCAACACGGCCGGCGGACTGATCGTCGCCATCCTCGGCATCGTGATGTACAACGTGTTCGTGACGCGCGTGGACAACTTCAACTACATGATGGACGAGGCCTCCTACGAGGTGCTGCAGCTGCTCGCGGCCTCGGCCTCGTCGGACAAGAAGTAAGGGGCGCGCGGAACCCCCATGCTCAAGAAGAAACGCCGAATCGGGATCAGTATGGACATGACGCCCATGGTGGACGTCGCGTTCCTGCTGCTGATCTTCTTCATGACCACGACGCAGTTCCAGCCGCCCGAGAAGGACAAGATCGACCTGCCGAAGTCCAACTCCGAGGCGAAGTCGCCCGAGTCCGACATCATCACGATCGCGGTGACGAAAGCTCCGAGCGTGAAGGTCGTGTACAAGCAGCGCGGGGCGGACGGTATCCAGGAAGTGACGCTCGAGCTGAATCCGGCGTCGCTCAATACCGATCTCGGTCCTGCACTGCAGCGCGCGCGCGCGGCGAATCCGGCGGCGCGCGTCATCGTCAAGATGGACAAGGGAGCCCACTACGGCCTCATCGCGGACATGGTCGCGGGCATGCAGCAGGCGAACGCCACGCGCTTCAACGTCCAGACCAACCTCAAGCAGGGCGCCGGTTCACTGACCGGCAAATGAGCCCCTCGAAGGACGGTGGTAAGACATGGGTGCGGTAGACACCCCCGAAAGAAAAACCGGTAAGAAGAAGGGCGGCATCCAACGTCGCACGAAGCGCCGGGTCGGCGTACGCATCGACATGACGCCCATGGTCGACGTCGCGTTCCTGCTGCTCATCTTCTTCATGGTGACGACGGTCTTCCGCACGCCGAAGGCCCTCGAGATCAACCTGCCTCCCAAGGACGCGAAGGTCGACGTGGCCGTGTCCAAGACGCTCACCCTCCGTATCCTCGCGGACGGCCGGCTCTATTGGAAGCGCGGCGACACGCCGTACAACCGTTCCTCGGCGGCCGACTTGAAGTCGGTGCTCGCGCCGTTCGCGAACCAGGGTGAGCTCATCGTGGTCGTGAAGGTGGACCGCGAAGCGGAGTTCGAGAACATGGTGAACGCGCTGGACGAGCTGCACGCGGCGAAGCTCACGCGTTTCTCGATCAACCCGCTCGAGGACGCCGAGAAGAAAGAAGTGGAGGCGCTGTGAGCCCGGCTCAGGATGAACGCGTCAGTCTCTATGAGTTCATGCCCTATGGGGCGCCCGAACTCATGGAGGTGGCGAAGCGGTACATGTTCCGCGCCACGCTGGCGGGCATCGGCACCATCATGGGCGCATTCGTGCTCATGTTCGTCGTCAACATGATCATCACGCAGCAGCAGAAGTCGATCCCGGTCGTGCAGATGCAGGTGAGCGACCTGGCCGCGCCGCCGCCGCTCACGCAGGACACCCCGCCACCGCAGGTCCAGGTGACGCCCGCCGCCGCTCCGCCCGCCGCCGCGATCCCGGTGCCCGTCCCGGACGCCGAGGCGCCGCAGGAGCAGACCATCATGTCGCAGGAGGAGATCGCCACGTCCACGCCCGGCATGGCCGAGGCGGGGGAGGGCCAGCAGATCGTCGTCGCGCCCTCCGAGGATGATCTGCCGAGGTTCGGCGACTACGTTTACGTCGAGGAGTTGCCGGAAGCGGTCACTCGCATTGCCCCGATCTATCCCGACCTCGCGCGCGAGGCCGGTGTGGACGGCACCGTCATGGTGCAGGCCCTGGTCGGCAAGGACGGCAAGGTGAAGGACGTGCGCGTCGTGAAGAGCATCCCGATGCTGGACGACGCCGCGAAGGTGGCCGTGCGCCGGTGGGTGTTCAAACCCGCGCTGTCGAACAACAAGCCGGTTGCGGTATGGGTGGGCGTGCCGGTCAAGTTCAGCCTGCACTGACCGAGCGGTCCAGAGTCGGAACGGGCGCCGGCCCAGGGTCGGCGCCCGTTCCAGTTTCGGGATGCTCGGCCGTGCCGCCGCGCCGGTCGGGCCCTGCCCGCGCCTGTCCCACAGGGGTTTGACCGGCTCCCGGCGCCCCCCTAACGTGGCCTGCCCTGTCCTCCGCCCCGTCCCGTGGAGCCCGCCATGTTCGACGTCCCATCCCCTGCCGCCGAGGCGGTCGCCCCGGCCCGACTGTCGCCGATCGAGCGGAGCCGCCGCATCTTCATGCGTCCCTCGGCCGCTTGGGACGACTTGAAGGACCGCGGGCAGTGGCTGTTCCCGTTGCTCCTGGGGCTCGGCGTTTGGCTCCTGCTCCAGGCGCTCGCGTTCGACAGCGTCACCGTTCCGATGATGCTCGACCAGTGGTCCACGATGGTCGCGAACGGCCGCATGGACGCCACCCAGGCGCAGAGCATGGAGCAGTTCTTCACCGGGAATCCCGCCGCTCGCTGGATCGTGCTCGCGCAACAGGGGATCGTCTGGCCCATCCTCGTGTTGTTGCAGGCGCTCGTGGTGTGGTTCGGCGCCGGGTTCGTGCTCGGGACCAAGTTTCGCTTTCGGCAGGCATTCGACGTGGTGTGCTGGTCGGGGCTCGTCAAGATCCCCGAACTCCTGCTGTTCTTCCTGATCGCCTGGCGGCGCGGCACGTTCCAGGGGGTTCACCTGGGGCTCGGCGTGCTGA
>JAHFBX010000181.1 GCA_023249815.1 Candidatus Eiseniibacteriota bacterium | reverse complement strand
GGCACTCGCGACGCGCGCGTCGCCCGCCGCGAGTCGCGTCATGGACGCATAGCCGGGCCCGGCGAGCCGTTACCGCGCCGCGCGCGCGCCGAGGCTGGCGAGCGCGCGTGACACCAGCCACGGCAGGTGGCTCGTGCGCGCGAGCGCGGCGTCGTGCCGGCGCGGATCCACGATGATCGCGGCGGCGCCGAGGTCGCGAAGCAGCGCGCGCACCACGGGCGGAACCCCGCGACGCACCGGGAGCAGCGCGAACGGCGCGCCCTGGAAGAGCCCGGCGCTGGCGCCCGAGAGCCCGCGCCGCTCGTTGCCCGCGAGCGGATGCCCGCCCACCGCTCGCACGCGCACATCGGCGCGAACGAGCGCCGCGGTGATGCCGCCGCCGCGAGCACTCCCCGTGTCGAGCAGCACCGCGCCGCGCGGGAGCGCCGCGGCCACCTGCGGCACGACGCGCGGGAGCACGTCCACCGGCACGGCGATCACGGCAAGCTCGGCGTCGTGACACGCCGCCGCGAGAGACGTCTCGACCTGGTCCACGGCGCCGCGCCCGAGTGCTTCACGTCGCACCGCGACCCGCCGATCGAAACCCACGCGCCGCCAGCCGCCGGCGTCCTCCAGCGCCAATCCGATCGAGCCGCCGATCTGGCCCAGCCCGATCAGTGCGACACGCCGCTCGCGGACACGGCGGGGGCGGGTCACCGCCGGCGCGTCCGCGAGATCGGGGCGCAACTCGGCGGCTTCGCCGAGGTAGACGGGCGTGAGCGATCGGCCGCTCGGCACGTCGCGCAGCGTGATCAGCACGCGCACGATACGTCGTGGCGCGCCAGGCACGGCCAGTTCCACCGCGCCAAGCAGCGGCACGCCCGTCCAGCCGATGCGACGCGCGGCGTGCGCGGGGAAGTCCGCGGTCAGGTCGGGCGTGGTGGTGAACAGCGCGCTCACCACGCGATCCGGCGTGATGGCGTTTCGTTCGACGAGCGTCTCGAGCAACCGGGCGGTCGCTTCACGTATGTCGGGGGCACGGTTCGCGCGCACGGATATGGCGCCGCGCACGGCGGCGATGGTGAGACGGGGCATGGGACTCCTCCGGGAGGACCGGGTGATCAGCGCGCGGCGCCGGCCGTGCGGACGGGGGGAACCGCGTCCGCCAAGCCATAGAGCTGCGCGAAATACTCGCGGATCATTCGCTCGGAGCTGAAACGCTCCTGCGCCATGATGACGCTCGCGAGCATCATGCGCGACCACTTCGCGCGATCGGCCCACGCCGGCATCACCCGCCGCTCGAGTGTGTCGTAGAGCTCCTCCAGGTCGCGCGCGTCATCGCCGAGCTGGCCGCGGCCCACCGCGAAGCCGTTCACGCCGTCCTCGCACCCCTCGGGCCACCATCCGTCCAGGATGCTCACGTTCAGCACGCCGTTCATGGCGGCCTTCATGCCCGACGTGCCGCTCGCCTCGAGCGGCCGCACGGGGTTGTTGAGCCACACGTCGCAGCTGCGCGTGAGCAGCCGGCCCAACGTCATGTCGTAGTTCTCGAGGAACAGCACCTTGCCCGGGTGCTTCCGCGCGCCCTGGACCAGGCGCGCCACGATATCGTGCCCGTTCTTGTCGTCGGGATGCGCCTTGCCCGCGTACAGCACGCGCACCTGGTGCTTGTCGAGCAGCGCTTCGAGCCGCGCCTCATCGCGCAGCAGCAGGTCGCTGCGTTTGTAGCCGGCGGCCCGGCGCGCGAACCCGACGAGCATCGCGGAGGGCTCGAGCGTCACGCCCAGACGGCGCCGGAGCTCGGCCAGGAGCAGGGACTTCAATCGCACGTGCGAGTCCCACAGCTTCGCGGGGTCGTTGCCGGCGTCGCGCACCTCCGGCGCCTGCCAGGTGGGCGCGTGCACGCCGTTCGTGATGGCGCCGATCGGGCAGGCGCCGGAGACGTCCTTCCACATCGCGCGCGCGGTCTCGCCGTGCAGTTGCGACACGGCGTTCGCGGCACGCGACAGGCGCAGCCCTGCCACCGTCATGTTGAACGGATCGCCGCCGATCGCGCGCAGCTCGCCTCCCGAGAGCTGCAGGCAGGCGCCCATGCGGCGCAGGTCGGTGAGCGCGTGCTCTTCGTTTCCGGCACGCACCGGCGTGTGCGTGGTGAACACGGTCTGCGCGCGCACCCTCGCCCAGGCGTCGCCGAACTGCAGCCCGGTCTCCATCAGCTCGGCGATGCGCTCGAGCCCGGCGAACACGGCGTGGCCCTCGTTGAAGTGATACGTGTGCACATCGAGCCCGAGCCAGCCCAGCGCGCGCACCCCACCGATGCCGAGCAGCAGCTCCTGCGCGATGCGCGTGTCGGTGCCCGTCTCATAGAGCCGGTGCGTGATCCAGCGGTCTTCGCGGCGCAATGGCTCCAGCAGGTAGAGCGGCACGTGGCCGTGGCGCTCGGTGACCCACACGCGCACCGGCACCTCCTGGCCGCGCACGCGCACTCGCACGCGCACGCCCGTGTCGGAGAGGAAGCCGGTGTCGTACGCCGGGTACTCCTCGTAGGGCCGGCCGTCGGCGCCGATCCGCTGCACGCAATAGCCGCGCTCCCACAGCAGCCCGACCGCCACCATGGGCAGGTTCAAGTCGTGCGCGGCCTTGATGTAGTCGCCCGCCAGGATGCCGAGGCCGCCGGCGTAGATGGGGAACGACTCGTGCAGGCCATATTCCATGCAGAAGTAGGCCACGCACGGCACGCGTGAACGGTACTGATCGGGTCGGGTCATGGACTCCGGGGCGAAAAGAGGAGGGCTTCCCGCGAGGGACAGCGTCCGGCGTTCAGGCGTGAAGGCGTCCGCGCCGAGGTCCTGCTCGCGATCGTCAGGCGGGGCGCGTCATGACCGTGGTTTCGGCACCGTTGCTCTCTTCCATGACCCAGCGCACGGACTTGGAGCACGGGCAGGTCCCGCCCAGGCGCTTGAGCTTCGGCATGGCCTTCACGCCCTACTCCACGGTGAGCTCGCCCGCCACCACCTTGCGCAGCGTCTCCGCGTAGAGCCGCATGTCGCGGCTGGCGACGTAGCCGGCGTTCAGGTGGCGCGCCAGGTAGCTCAGGTAGCTGTCGGCGTCCGTGAACGGCTCGCCGTTCACGCCCACCATCTGGAACGCCACCTCGCCCTTGCGGCGGAAGAAGCGCGGGTCCGGCAGGTAGAGCAGATCCTCGTAGGCCAGGCCCTGGTGGGAACCGCGCGTGCGCTCGAGTTCGTCGATCGCGGACTCGACCTTGTCCGGCGTGTAGCCGGGGAAGCGACCGCGCACGAACCGCGTGTTGATGTCGCGGATCATCTTGCGAACTTCCTCGATGTACTGGTTCACCGCCTCGCGGTTCGTGAGGTCCTTGAATCCAAAGGAGATGTTCTTCTGGCCGCCGCGTTCATCACCGAACATCTCGAGGCCGCGCGCGAACCACTTGTTGATGCTGTGCTGCACGAGTTCGAGGTGTGCGAGCGGATCGCCCTTGGCGGCGCGCTCGGCGAACCGGCGCAGCGGGATGACGCCGGCCGCGAGGTGGAACGCCTCCTCGCGCAACATCGGCGGCATGCTGTCCGCCATGGGCTTGTACGCGCACACCTTCTGCATGGTGAGCTGGTACTTGCCGACTCGGTCGATGAACGCCGCGAACGTGATGTTGTCCATGAACGAGTCGTAGTCGAGGTTGAACGCATCCAGAACGTGGTTGCCCGTGGTCATGGACAGGATCTCCTCGACCATCTCCGGGCCCGTCACGCCGCCGCTCACGTGCGACCAGTCCTTGCTGAGCAGCAGGTGCAGCATCTGGTAGCCGTGGCGCAGCTCCTCGGCCATGACGCGCAGCACCCAGGCGCGATCCTGGTCGTCGTGTGCGCGATCCACCGTTCCGGCGTGCTGCTGGATGCTGCCGAACTCGGTGCTCGCCTGCGCCTTGATGATGGCGAGCAGGTGATGCGCCTGGTCCTCGGTGAGCTCGTCGGGGTTCACGCGCTTGGGCTGCCCCTTCTGTTCGCCGATGTGGATCACGTCCGGCGTGCCGAGCTCCAGCTTGGCGCACAGGCAGAACGGCTCGTCTTTCGGGAAGTATTTCTCCCAGCTGTCGAGAAGCGTCTGGTAGTCCTTGAAGTGATGCCGGCGCCAGTGCTCGACCGCGTCGTGATACTTCTTCTCTAGTACGACGTTCTCGACCTTCATGGGGGCGTTCCGCTCCTCTAGAGCCGCAGCTCGAGCGCCTGCAGCGGCGCCGGCATGAATCCGATGGCCTTTAGGAACCCGGCCACGCCGCCGTCGGTGGTGTCCACCAGCGTGCGCACGCTCTTGGCGCCCTCGGCCACGAAGTGGGCGCGGATCGCGTCGAACATACGCCGCCCGAGGTCCTGTCCGCGGTGGTCGGGGTCGATGCCGAAGCGCTCGATCCAGCCGCTCGGCTCCTCGAGCCCGAACTCGCCCGCACGCAGGTCGCCAAGCATGAAGCCCACCACCCGGCCGCCGATCTCGGCCACCTGGGAGGCACCCGGGTCGCGGCGCGTGTAGTACATGATGCGCGTCTCCCACACCTCGGGCCGATAGATGCCGGAGATCTTCTCGTCGATTCGGACGATCGCGGAGATGTCCAGCTCGTCCAGCGGGCGGATCCGCAGGACGGTCGAGGTCTCGGGCATGTCGCACTCCGGGAGCGAGGGAACAGCGCACGCAGCTAGCGGAGCAAAATTAGCAGTTTTCGAGTAGCGGTGCAGGGTGGGGCCGGCCATTGCATGATTGAACTTGCCCGACAGCGAAGCGAGCGGACGATGCCTAAGGGGCTGGCGTTTGCCGGGCCCGGTTCTCGCCGGACCTCGGGGGCCGTTGCGTGTGCGATGCCCTCACCCCTGGGCTCGCGGACGCCCCAGCACCCTCAACACCATCACCGTGACGTCATCGCCGGGCTCGGCGTCGCCGAGGAACGCGCGCAATCCCGCCAGCGTGCGTTCCACCAACTCCCGAGCGGAGAGCTCCGCGGGCAGGCCACCGAACAGGCGCACGATGCGCTCCTCGCCGAACATCTCGCCGTCGGCGCGCGCCGCCTCACTCAAGCCGTCGGTGTAGAACACCACGCGATCACCCGACTCGAGCGCCACGCGCTCTTCTTGATAGGGGGCGCCCTCCATCATGCCCACGACGAGACCGCCGGTCTCCAGCGTGCGCGCCGGCTGTCCGGCGCGGAACAGCACTGGAAAGTTGTGTCCGGCGTTCGTGAACGAGAGCGACGGCTCGTTGCCCGTCACCGCGGCCAGGAAGAACGTGGCGAACTGGCCGGTCTCGGGCCGCCGGCAGACCAACGTGTTGAGACTGGCCATGACGTCGGCGACGCGGACCCGTGGCGAAGCCTGCGTGCGCAGCGACGCTTGGAGCATGGCGGACAGCAGCGCCGCGGGCACACCCTTGCCGGAGACATCGGCGATCGCCAGCAGATACCCGTCGTCACCCGTCGGCACGACATCGTAGAAGTCGCCGCTCACCTCCCTCGAGGAGAGATTGGTGGCGTGAATCTCGAGCCGTGGATGGCGGGGGAAGTCCGACAGCAGGAAGGACTGCTGGATGCGGCGGGCAAGCATCAGCTCGCGCTCGGACCCCGCACGCTCGATGGACTCGCGGTAGAAGTGCCAAGCCAGCGTGAGCCCCACGAAGATGAGCCCGAGCACGACGAAGTACGTGAGCAGCGTGAGGATGGCGCGGCCGTTCCCGAGGAAGCCGGGGATCAACGTGGCGTGCACGGTGAGCGCCGCGGCGTCGCCGAACAGCATGGCGGTCGCGGTGTGGAGCGCCGTCACCTTCCACGTGAGCCCGCGGTCATCCTTGCGCCTGGCCATGAACGGCGGGGCGAGCCAGTGGGTGGTCAGCCATACGCCGAGCATCGTGTAGACCGAGAACACGAGGGACACAGCGAAGTATTGCGCGAACCGGTCGAACGACGCGCCCGAAGTGACCTGGATGAACAGGCCCACGGGCAGCGCGAGCAGCGGCACCTTCCACAGCAACGATGCCAGATCACGCCAGGGCGAAACGCGTTGAAGCGAGGATTTCATGGGAGGGTCTCCGGCGCGCAGGGTCGTGCGCCCGCGCGGATTTCGCAACGCCGGCGAACGCCGCGGCCAACCCGTTGCGCCCGCGCCGTCGCCCGAGCATGATGCGTGCACGCTCGGGCGCACTCGTTCTGGCCGTCCCCCGGGCGTCGCGACGTCACGGGACGTGGCGCGTCGTCCGACACGCACGCGCGCCAGAGGCCA
>JAHFBX010000180.1 GCA_023249815.1 Candidatus Eiseniibacteriota bacterium | reverse complement strand
CACCACCGTGCCGGGAGGGATGCGCACGACCAGGTCGTCACCGTTCCGGCCGGTGCGATTGTTGCCCTAACCGGCGCGGCCGCCCCCGGCGCGATACTGCGGTCGCTCGCGGCAGTCGAGCAGCGTGCGCACGTGCGGGTCCACCTCCAGCCATACGTCGCCGCCCTTGCCACCATCGCCGCCGTCGGGTCCGCCCTTGGGCACGAACTTCTCGCGCCGGAAACTGATGCATCCGGCACCTCCCTTTCCCGACTGGCAGTGGATCCGCGCGAGGTCGATCAGCACGGGCGGCTCCTCCGCGGCGCGCGACGTATCACGCGCTCTCCAGCTGCGCGGCCCGCACCGCGCGCAGCAGTCCGCCGGCTCGCGCCAGCTCGCGCAGCGGCACATCGAGGTCGCAGCGCACATCGAACGAGAAGCCCCGCGTCAGGTGACGCACGGCGACGCGGGTCCCGATCCCCTGCGCCCCGCCCGGAGGCGGGATCTCCAGCTCGTCGCCGCGACGCACCTCGTGCCGGTCGCCCGACTCGAGCCAGGTGAGCGGCAGCACGCCGTGGAGCGCGAGCAGCCGATCGTGGCCACTCGCATAAGAAGTGGCGATCACCGCGCGGACGCCGAGCGCGGCGGTGGCGCGTGCGACGGCCTCCGACTGTCGGCCCCCGCCGTAGTTCTCGCCGGCGACGACGACGCTGGGCGGGAGCGCGCGGGCGCGAGCGGCTGCTTCGGGATCTATCGGGCGGAACAGCGCGGAGGCGAGCTCTTCGGCGTCCGCGCGCGCCACCCACGCGCGCGGTCCCCACGGCAGCAGTCGCACCGCTCCCGTGTCGTCGCCGGCGTCCAGCAGCACGTGCGCACGGAACGGTCCCTCGTGCCCGGGCGGGAGCGGCGCCTGGCGGTGATGCGAGCCCTTCTCGGCGACGCCTCCGATGGGCTCGAGCACGTCCTCGCGCACCGACGGCAGTCGCGGGTTCGCGGCTCCCGCGCTCACCATCGCTTCGGCGGGCGTGTGGCCGGTCAGGATCGCCGCGCACGCCCACACGCCGCGCTCGCGGTGGGCATCTTCCTGCGGATCGCCGCCCAACACCGTGGCTTCAGTGGGCGTCGCGCCGGCCGCGGGATCGGCGCGGTCCAGCACGCGGGCACCCGCCGCCTCGAGTGCCGCGATCGTGCCCGATTCCTCCCACGCCGCCAGCGAGACGCGGCCCGACGCCACGACGTCGAGCGGCACTTCCGGGACGCGCGGCGAACGCGCGAGGCAGCGCGCGAGCGCGTGCACGTCCTCGTCTTCGGCGAACGGTCCGACCCACACGCGCGGCTGGTCCGCGCGCACCGGTCGAACACCGGAGAGATCGAGCGATACCGTGGTGTCGTAGGCCGCCTGTCCCGCGTCGAGCCGCCGCCAGTCCACGTCGCGGCCGCAGTCGCGCATCCACGCGCGCGTCCGGTCATCGCTCGGGAACAGCGCCGCGAGACATCCGGCGATCGCGCCGGCGCGCATCGCGAGCGAGAACCGGTCCACCATGGGCAGCGACAGCAGGCCCACGCCGTGGAACTCGAGCACGGCGCCCGCGCCCTCGCCCGCGAGCCGGCGTTCGATCGCGTGCAGCACGTCGAGCCCGGTGACGCCGGGGTCGGGCACGCCGTTCAGCTCGACGCCTACGACGCGCGGGCGATGCAGCAGCAACGGCTCGCCTGCCATGCTCGCGGCGCACTCGAGAGCGCACGCGGGCAGCACGAGCATCGCGAGCGCGCCCGCGGCCGCGGCCCCCGGCACGATGCTCGCGAGCACGCGCCCCGGTGCTGCGAAGCGATGGCGATGGATGCCGCTCGCCGTGCCCGCGCCGGGTCGCACGAAGTGCGCGCCACTGGCGCTCGCGAAACTCTGGAGGAAGCGCAGGTCCTCGAGGTCGTCGGGACCGCCGCCCTCGCGCTGCGGGGCCAGCAGCCCTAACTCGCACGCGATGCGCGTGCCGCCCGCGGCCTCGAACGCGAGCGCCGCCACGGTGCCGTCCACGTCGTCCAGCAGCACGTGGTCGGGCCGCCATTCGAGCGGCGCGCCGGGGGCGGGCCAAGCCTGTCCGCCGTGGAGGCGCAGCAGGTAGGCGGTGAGTGGCGCGTTCATGATCCGCTCACGAGTCCTGCTTGGCGCCCGACTTGCCGGTGGAGCCGCCCTTCTCGCTCGATGGCTTGCTCCCGCTCTCCGCCTTGGCGCCGCTCTCCGAGGACGACGAGCCGCCGGGCGAGGCGTCCCGCTTCGCCGACTCGCGATAGCTCTTGCTCCGGTAGTCGGTGGCATGGAAGCCCGAGCCCCGGAACAGCACCCCCGAGCCTCCCGCCGGCAGCCGCTTCGCAGCCGAGCGGCAACGCGGGCAGCGCTTCGCGCTCTCGTCCGAGATCGGGTGGAACAGTTCGAACGTGTGACCCTTCTTGCAGCGGTAGACGTACGTGGGCATCAATCCTCCCGGGCGCCCGGGCGAAGCGGTGAAGGATGTTCGGCCTGGGCGGCCAGCACGCAGGCGACCGTGGCCACGTCCACGACATCCTCCAGCGAACAGCCGCGCGACAGGTCGTTCGCCTGGCGCGCGAGCCCCTGTAGGATCGGCCCGAGCGCGACCGCGCCCGCAAGCCGCTGGACGAGCTTGTAGCCGATGTTGCCGGCATCGAGATCGGGGAACACGAGCACGTTCGCGTGCCCCGCCACGACCGAATCCGCGGCCTTCCGCCGGCCCACGTCGGGCACCAGCGCCGCGTCGGCCTGGAGTTCGCCGTCGATGTGCAGGTCCGGGCGTCGCGCGCGCGCCAGCGCGGTGGCCTCGCGCACCTTCGCGACGTGCGGATGCTCCGCGCTGCCCCGGGTCGAGAACGACAGCATGGCGACGTGCGGCTCCTCGAGGGTGAGCAATCGGTGGCGATCCGCGGCAAGGCAGGCGATCTCGGCGAGCTGCTCGGCGGTCGGGTCCGGGAGCACGCCGCAATCCGCGAACGTCAGCACCCGCTCATCGGAGCTTTCGGCGCCTGCGGCGCCGGCCATTGCGGACGAGCGTCCCAGGGCGCCCCCGCGCGCGGAGGACACTCTCGCGCCGGGGGTGGCGGGACAGATCATGAGGAAGAAGCTGCTCACGCTCTTGACCCCGGGCGCCATGCCGATCAGCCACAGCGCCGCGCGCAACACATCGGCCGTGGCACGCACCGCACCCGCCACGAACGTGTCCGCCTGGCCCTCGCGCACGAGCAGCGCGGCCTGGAACACCGGGTCGGCCGCGTCGCGCGCGAGGTCGGACTCGCCGAGCTTGCCCGCGCGCGCGCGCGCGAGCGCCTCGCGCGTGCGCGCAACGAGCGAGCGGTCGCGCGCATCCACCAGGTCGATCGCGCCGGGGGTGAGGTCCGCCCGTCGCGCGGTGGCGCGCGCCTCGTCGGGGTCGCCCACCAGGCCGACGCTCGCCAGCCCCTCGCGCGCGAGCCTCGCCGCCGCGCCGACGATCCGGGCATCGCCCGCCTCGGCGAGCAGTAGTCGCCGCGGACTCGCCGCGGCCTGGCGGCGGATGCGCTCGAGGGCTCGGCTCACTTGGCACTCGCCCGCTTGCCGCCCGACTCGGCGAAGCGCGCGCGCAGCCGCTGTTCGACGCCCGCGGGCACAAGTCCCTTGACGTTTCCACCGTGCCGCGCGACCTCTTTCACCAGTGTCGAGTTCAAATAGGTGAACTCCTGACTCGGCATCAGGAACGCGATCTCGAGACGTGGCGCGAGCCGGCGATTCATGAGCGCCATCTGGAACTCGAACTCGAAGTCGCTCACGGCGCGCAGGCCCCGGATGATCGCCTGCGCGTGGATGCGGCGCGCGCAGTCCACGAGCAGCCCCGAGAACTTCATCGCCGAGGCGCCGCGGAGGCCGCGCACGGATTCCTCGATCATCTCGACCCGCTCCTCGGGCGTGAACAGCGAGACCTTGGCCGAGTTGTAGGCCACCGCGATGACCACGCGATCGAACAACGCCGACGCCCGGCGCGCGAGATCGAGGTGTCCGTTCGTAAACGGGTCGAAGCTCCCCGGGAACAGGGCGATGCGCGCTCGTTTCATGTTTCACGGCCCTCCACCGGCGACGGCTCCTCGCCCGCCCGGTACACGTGCACCACCGTCTCTCCGTACCGCCGCTCGCGCTCGCGGCGCAAGCGGCCTGCTGACTCCGGCAACAGGTCCTTGCCGTGCGTCTCGAGCACCACCCGGCAGCCGGGCTTGAGGACCCCTGCTCTCCCGAGCTCCGAGAGCGTGGCTCGCGCATCTTCGCCGCCGTAGGGCGGGTCCGCGAACACGACGGCGCACTCCGAGAGTACTTCACCCAGCCGAACCAGCGCTCCGGGAAGGCGATACGGCCACACCTTCACACGGTCCGTGAGGCCCAGCTCCGCCACGTTCCGGGCGATCGCCGCACGCGCGCCGCGGTCCGTCTCGACCAGGTCGGCCCGGACCGCGCCGCGGGACAGCGCCTCGATCGCCAGTGCGCCACTGCCGGCGTAGAGGTCCAAGACGCGGACGCCGTCGAGCGGCCCCAGCGACATGAACAGTGCTTCGCGGACACGATCCGCGGTAGGCCGGGTGCGGTCTCCGTGCGGCGCGTGCAGCCTGCGACCCCCGAGTTCACCCGCGATCACACGCATCGTGCGGCGAAGATGGGGAACGCGAGCGCGGGTGTCAATCGAACGGGGACGGTTCCGACGTGCGACCCGGCCGGCCACGAGCGGCGGCGCGCGACGTGCCGGATCAGGGGAGTTCCACCACCTCCACGCCGGGCGGAGCCTCGAGCCGGAACGCCTGGGCTCCCCGCGCGCGGCTGAATCGCCACGCGACGAGCGAGTACTCCTGCCGCCCCCCGGCTCCATCGTCAAGCACCAGCCGCGACGGCATGCCGCGTGCGTCGAGCCACACCAGGGCGCTGTCGGCATGGCCCGACGCGCCGGCGGGGATGTAGAGCTGATAGCCTCTCGGCGCCACGCGCCGTTCGCGCGCGCCCTCGCCGCCCGCGAGCAATCGCCACCAGCGCATCGCGGCGCCCGTGTGCCGAGGCGACAGACGCACGAGCTGATGCAGCGAGGGCTGCAGCCACTCGCCGCCGTCGGCGCGCAGCGTCACGCGTTCACCCGAGCCTTTGACGTCCAGTCTCGCGAACGATGGAGGCTCGAGCGCGAGCGTGCCGGTCGATCGCGTCGCGGCGCGACCGGGCGAGCCCGCGACACTCCACGACAGCGTGGCTTCGGCGCGACCCGCGCGGCGGAGTTCCGCCGTGAGGTGCCGGCTCGATTCGAGCGGCGCGGCATTGGCCGCGAGCGCCAGCGCCAAAGTGAGGAACGCCGCCGAGACGCCAAGTGACACGTGAGACCTCGGGGGCCGCGCGACGTTCATCGCAACTTCTCGCGCAGGCTCAACACGCGGCGCAGGTCGTCCAGGGCCAGCGGCTCGAAGTCCGCCGGTAGCGGCAGCCGGAACCAAGCGGGCTTCACCTTCTTCACGCTGTGAACATCCTCGAGGTCCATGCGCACGCGCAACCAGCCTTCGCCGTCCGCGAGCTCGACGCGCGACGGCAGCGCCGAAGCACCCGCCCCGTGCCACCCTGAGTAGCGCACGGTGACGCGGTGCGAGTCGCGCGCCACCGAGAGTTCGCTCGGCCGGCCCGCCGAGTCGAGGCGAAGCCCCCACACCTCGTTCCCCTCTCGCCAATCGAGCGACACCCCCGCGCTGTCGGCACGCGCGCCGCGCCACGCTTCGGCGGGCGCCTGCCAGCTCGCCACGATGGCGCGGCCCAGGAATCTCGCGGGCTCGCGGATGCCCAGTGAATCCGCGAGCCCCGGGATCTTCAAGCCGAGGCGCTCGGACGGCATCCACGCCGTGAGCGTGTCCGAGTTCACCACGGCATCGAGCAGCACTCCCAGGAGCCAACGCGCCTGGAGCCGGAGCCGATCCGGCGCCGCCAGCCGCGTCGTCACCGAGACCGCGGGCAGCCGGCCCGTCGCGCGCCCATCCACGCGCAGCACCGCACTCGCCTCGAGCCCCTGCAGCCGTCGCTCGCGGCGGTGCGCGCCGGTGCGCGCCGCGCTCTCGAGCGACTCCAGGCTGCCCGGCGCGGGCGGCGCGCAGCTCGCGGCGAGCGCCGCGAGCGTGGCCAAAGCGAAAGCGAACCGCGAGCGCGGTCGAGCCCGCGTGGTGACGGATCCGCTCATGCGCCCCCGAGTGACTCGAGCACGGCATCCGCGACCTCGAGCGGCGTGCG
>JAHFBX010000015.1 GCA_023249815.1 Candidatus Eiseniibacteriota bacterium | reverse complement strand
GGCAACAAGTCAGTGCTGCGCCGCGAGCACTTCGCCGCCATGAAGGACGGCGCGATCGTCGCGAACTCGGGGCACTTCAACGTCGAGATCGACATCCCGGCGCTCGAGCGCATGTCGGTGAGCCGGCGCGTCGCGCGGCCGTTCGTCGAGGAGTTCCGCCTCAAGACCGGCAAGCGTCTGTACCTGCTCGGCGAGGGGCGGCTCATCAACCTGGCCTCGGCCGAGGGCCACCCCGCGATGGTGATGGACATGTCGTTCGCGAACCAGGCGCTCAGCGTCGAGTACCTGGTCAAGCAGGCGAACAAGCTGCAGAAGAGCGTCTACGTGGTGCCGAAAGACATCGACCGCGAGGTCGCGCGCTTGAAGCTCAAGAGCATGGGCACCGCGATCGACACGCTCACGCCGTAGCAGGTGAAGTACATGGCGACGTGGAGCGAGGGCACGTAGTCCGCTAGAGCGATCGCCTCAGCGTCCGCGGCTGGCCCATGTGCAGCGACGCGTGTTCGACCATGTGGAAGAGGACGTAGCGCCGGTCGAACACGCGTTGACTGCCATCGGGGCGCGGCGGGCGCACGATGTCGGTGGCGAGGTCCGTGTCCGTGAGGCGCTCGCACGCACGGCGCGTATGGTGGGCGGCCCGGGCGAGCAGGTCGAGGAAGAACTCCAGGTCACGGCCGGCGATCGCCGGCGTGGGCGCCCCGCCCGGCTCGAGCCGCATGCCATCGTCGTCGGCGCCCACACCGAGCACCTGCTCCACGCGCCCGTCCGGCTCGCCCAGGAGCCCGACCTGGCCAAGGTGCACCTCGACCATGGCGACGTGCGCGAGCAGCATGCCGGCCGAGTTCCGGCCCGGTGCCGGCTGGCGATCGAGCTGCGCCGGTGTGAGCCCGTCCACCGCCTCGCGGATCAGCTCATGCACGGCGCCCAGCTCGGTGACCTTCACCGCCACCTCCAGCGAGCGGAATCCCTCCGCCGGGACGATGCGCGACTCGATGCGGCGGAGTGCAGTCATCGCGCCCGGCGCCGGTCCGCGTAGTGGTGCCGGAGCAGCAGCACTTGGCCATAGTGTCCGGCCTGGTGCTCGAGCACGTGGTACAGGATCCAGCGGATGTTCTGGCGCACACGCTCGCCGTTTCGGCGGGTGCGGGTGATGACGCGGTCCAGGTCGGCGCGCGTGAATCGCGCGGTCCGCCGGCGCGCGAACGCCCGGGCACGGCGCAGCACGTTCGTGTACCACGCCAGCGTCCGCCCGCGCAGCGCGGCCGGCGGCAGGCCGGCTGGCGGCAGCGGCATGCCGTCGTCGTCCAGGTCCACGCCGAGCGCGCGTCGCAGCGCGGCGGGCGAGAATCGCTCCTCCGCGACCAGCGTCCAGAACGCCTCCACGATGGCGATGTGGAGGAGCAGCATGCCGATGGTGTTGTGCCCGCGTTTCGACTGCCAGGCCAGCTCCGCCGGCGTGGCGCCACGCACGTCCTCGACCATCCGGCCAGAGAGCTCGTCCAACTGGGCGAAGAACGAAGCGACCTCGGTCGCGCGGCGGCCGCGCGGCAGCACGATGCGGTTCGTGACGGCCTTCATGATGGGTTCCCGTGGAGAGGGGGCGTTCGCCCTGCCGCCGTTCGGCGAGCAGGGACGGGTCGCGGGTGCCGGGAGGTTGAGCGCGCCCGGCGCGTGGCCGATACTTCCTGATGGGGGAAGTGCAAGCAGGCAGGTTATGCCGTCGGCCGGCAGCCGCGTCAAGCGATGTCCACCGGGTCCCGTAGCCCGCGAGCGAATGATGGAGTGCATCGAGGGAGGGACCGCGTGAGCGTTGGCGATCGTGTAGCCGCTCCGGAACCAGACCCGCCGCCGCCGCCGGGTCCGGTCGTGGTGCCCACGGGAACACCCGATCCGCCCGCCGGCGCCGCGAACTTCCGCTTCCCCGACGGATTTCTGTGGGGCGCCTCCACGTCCGCGCACCAGGTCGAGGGCAACAACATCCACAACGACTGGTGGGCGTGGGAACAGTCCGGTCGCGTCGCGACGCCGAGCGGACTCGCCAGCGACCACTGGAACCGCTACCGCCCGGATTTCGACCTGGCGCAGTCGCTCGCCCACAACGCGCACCGGTTCTCGCTCGAGTGGAGCCGGATCGAGCCCGCGGAGGGCCGTTGGGACGACGCGGCGCTGGATCACTACCGAGACGTGCTCGTCGCGCTTCACGAGCGCGGCATGGAACCCGTCGTGACGCTGTTCCACTACACGCTGCCGCAGTGGATGGCGGCGAAGGGGGGTTGGGAGAACCCCGCCATCGAAGCGGCGATGGGCCGCTACGTCGAGAAGGTCATGGAGGTGCTCGGGCCGCACGCGCGCTGGTGGATCACCATCAACGAACCTGTCGTGCAGGTGTTCAAGGGCTGGCTGCTCGGCCAATGGCCACCCGGCCGGGTTCGCGCCTGGACGCTGGCGCTCAAGGTGCTCCGGCACATGCTGCGCGCTCACGTGCGCGCCTACCATGCCATCCATACGCACCGCCGTGACGCCATGGTGAGTATCGCGAAGCACGCGCTCGCGCTTTCACCCGACGATCCGACGCGGCGTCTCGACCGGTGGTCCGTGCGCGTGCGCGGCTACCTGTTCAATCACTTGTTCCTCGAGGCGCTGCACACCGGCGTGCTGCGTGTGCCGGGGCTGTTCTGGGAGCGGCTGCCCATCGCGCGCACGCTCGACTTCGTCGGCGTCAACTACTACACGCGTGACTTCGTGCGAAACTCGGGCTACAACCTGCCGGGGCTGGTCGGCGAGTTCGCGCACCGTGACCACCGCCAGCAGCGCGGCAAGTTGAACGACCTCGGCTGGGAGGTGTATCCGGAGGGACTTGCCCAGTTCCTGCGCGAGTACTCGCGCTACAAGCTGCCCATCCTGATCACCGAGAATGGCATCCCGACGCGGCACGACGACGACCGGTGGGTGTTCCTGTTCATGCACTTGTGGCAGGTTGCGCGCGCCATCGCCGACGGCGTGAACGTCGTGGGCTACCTGCATTGGTCGCTGCTCGACAACTACGAGTGGGCCGACGGCTACGGCGGGCGCTTCGGCCTGATCGAGGTGGATTTCGCCTCGCAGGAGCGCCGCATCCGCCCGAGCGCGTGGCGCTACGCGCAGATCATCCGCCGCAACGAATTGTGAGCGGCCGCCCCACCCGGGGGCGGCCGCTCGGAATCGCTCGTCGGAACGTCGGGGCCGACGCTACTGCAACACCGTCACCCGGCGGGTCGTCTTGGCGGCGCCCTGCCGCGCGCTCAGTACATACAGGCCGGGTGCCAAGCCCTCGGTGCGGAACGTGCGCTCGATCCATCCGCTCGTCGCGCCGCGGAACTCCGTGCGGACCCGGCGGCCCTGCATGTCATAGAGCTCGACCAGGCCATCGCCCTCGCCGGGCCACTCGATCGTGAGCGACGCTTCGCCATGCACGGGATTCCGCGACAGCGCCAGCTGCGGCTGGTTGCGCGCCGCGAGGCTGGGCGTCACGCCGGCCGTGCCGCTCGGGTAGACGATCAGGCGCACGCCAGTGTCCAGCACGTTCACCTGCGGGATGGTGAGCACCGCGTCCTGGTCGGGCGTCGCCATGCCACTCTGGAGCAGCGCGTTGTCCGGGACTCGCCGGACCTCGTAGCGATAGTTCACATTCTGCGCCACGATGAAACGCTGGAGCCGGCGCGGCGTCACGTCCACGGTCGCAGAGGGCGGAGCGCCGATGACGCCATCGCGCGTGGTCATGGCGCGGGTACGAAGCGTCACGTCCCAGCGCAGCCAGTCTTCCGAGAGCGCATTCTCGTCCCAGTCGAGGTAGCCGTTGATGCTGCCGATCGGGTCGGCCGTCGCGGGATCGCCGGTGCCGTAGTTGCCGTTCTGCGAGGCGTGGCTGAACGCGGGATAGCTCCGGTCGGAGCGGAACTTGTAGAGCTGTTGCATGCCCATCATGGGCGCCCACTCGGTCTGAGCGTGCGGCGTGTAGTGATCGCGCTCGTCCCAGAACCACGTCCCGCCGGAGTAGTTCGCTTCCATGGCCTGGAAATACGCCACCTTCTCCTCCCAGCCCACGCTCGTGTCGTTCAAGCCGCAGAAGCCCACGACCGGCGCGGCACCGCGGTGGCGCCGGATGCGCGCCAGCTCGCGGCCGTCCATCCACTGGAACACGCGCAGGCCGACCGTCGTCGGCAGGTCCAGGTCCGGCGAGCCCCACATGCGGTCGAGTGACTCGCGCAGGCCGATATTCACGTCGGGACGGTGGCCGAGACAGAGCTTCGGAATCGCGACGAGCGCGCCGGCGATACGATCCGGGTGGTGCCAGGCGAGAAAGAACGCGAACGAGCCCCCCATGGACGCGCCCGTCGCGTAGACGCGGTTCGCGTCGTGTGGCATCTCGCGGTCCGCCCAGTCCAGCAGGTAGAGCACGCGCTCCTCGGTGTAGTCACTCACCAGACCACCCTCGGTGCGCGGGAAGTTGTACGGTTGATAGAGGTCGTAGTTCACCTCGTAGCCGAAGTAAAACGACGCGTAGTCCCCGGTGGGGATGTAGTCGTCGATGCTCAGTGCCCACTCGCCCGGCGCACCGGTGCCGAAAAGCGAGTTGAAGAAGCTGCCGCCGCGGCCGTGGCCGTTCAGCACGAGCGCGCCACCGGGGGCGCCGCGGATGACGCCGACGTGGTATGCACGGCCGGGCGCGTTGCACATGGCGGGGAACAGCGGCGTGCTCATGTTGGACGTCCACAGCACGTAGTCCTCGCCTCGGGGGCTCAACAGCGTGCGCTGCCAGACCGGCTTCGGGCGCTGGACACGTTCCCAGGACGGTTCGAGCGTGGCGTTCTGACCGCGAACGAGCCTGCGATCCTCGCCATACCCGATGCGTTCGGCGATCACCGCGTAAAACGTGAGGGCGCCGACGGTGGCGGTGTTCACGAGCAGCCCTCGCGTCGCGGCGAGCGGCGGCTGGTCCTCGGCGATGCGGTACGTGACCTGCTGCCCGAGCAGTGACGTGAGGCGGCTGTCCACGGCGCTGGCGTCCCCGACCTGCGCGATCTCGAGCGCGTTCTCGAGTGCCGCCGCGTCCGTGAGCGGGGCGGACGAGGTGTAGACGTGGTAGAGCCACCCCGTGCCGGGGAGGTTGTCCCACGTCACGAATGTCTGGCCGTCATGGAACTGCGCCCCGATGTTGCTCACCGTCGAGGCGTGAACGGCTGGAGCGACAAGCAGTGCGGCGACAAGGCTGGCGATGCGGGAGCGGGTCGTCAGTCGGAATCGCGCCATGGCTGGGGAGCCCTCGTGGTGAAGGTGCCGTGAGGAGGCCAGAGTCTATGCAGGACCTTGCAGAATGCAAACAAAATCCCGGGGGTCGAGCGCGGCGGGACCGCGTCCCGGCGATAGAGCAAAGGTGCCGAGCGCGGTCAGCTGTTCCACACAGGTCCTCGTGGACTGAGGCCTGTCGGTGGTCGCAAACGCAGGGTGGAGCACCGCGCGGGTGATGGGGTCGGTGTGGCGCCTTGGAGCCGCGATTGCAGCGCCTTACGCGCGCTAGAACCCCGCTCCCCAAGCGTGAAGCCCCGGCGGGGGGGCCCGCCGGGGCTTGGTTCCACCGAGACCCGGGCCTCAGCGCGTGGCGATGCGCATGCCGTAGAACGAGCGATGCACGAAGAACAGCGCGATGAGCATGAACGCGCCCGCCACCGGCAGCGCGATGCCCGGGTTCGCGACACCCATCTCCACCGCGAGCAGGCCGAACAGCGTGGTGAACTTGATGATCGGGTTCAAGGCCACCGAGGAGGTGTCCTTGTAGGGGTCGCCGACCGTGTCTCCGACCACCGTGGCGGCGTGGAGTTCGGTGCCCTTGGCGTGCATCTCCACCTCGACCACCTTCTTGGCGTTGTCCCAGGCGCCGCCGGCATTCGCCATGTAGACCGCCTGGAACAGGCCCACGACGGCGATGCTCACGAGGTAGGCGATGAAGAACACGGGGTTGAAGAACGCGTAGGCGATGGTGACACAGAAGATCACCATGAAGATGTTGAACATGCCGGCCTGCGCGTATTCCGTGCAGATGCGCACGACGGTGCGCGACGTTTCGATGTTCGCGGCCTCGGCCGAGTCCAGCTTGATGTTCTTCTTGATGAACTCGACCGCGCGGTACGCCCCGGTCGTGACCGCCTGCATGGACGCGCCCGTGAACCAGTACACCGTGCCGCCGCCCATGAGCAGGCCGAGGATGACGTACGGGTCGAGGAGGTCGAGCTTGAATAACTGCGCGCCCATCGCATCCAGGCCGAAGTGCTTCTGGAGCGTGAGGATGATGGAGAACAGCATGGTCGTGGCGCCCACCACGGCCGTGCCGATGAGCACCGGCTTGGCGGTGGCCTTGAACGTGTTGCCCGCGCCGTCGTTGTCCTCGAGGAAGTGCTTGCCCTTCTCGAAGTCGGGCTTGAACCCGAACTGCTTCTCGATCTCCTGCGAAGCGCCGGGCAGGGTCTCGATCTGCGACAGCTCGAAGATGGACTGAGCGTTGTCGGTCACCGGCCCATAGGAGTCCACGGCGATCGTGACCGGGCCCATCCCGAGCAATCCGAACGCCACCAGGCCGAACGCGAACACGGCGCCATAAGGCATGCCCGGATTGAGATAGGCGTTGATCGGGCCCGAGAACTTGTACGAAATGAACAGCAGCACCGCGAGGACGAGCGCCTTCCAGAACACCGAGAAGTTGCCGGCCACCAGGCCGGAGAGGATGTTGAGCGACGCGCCGCCTTCCTGGGAGGCCGCGACGATCTCCTTCACGTGGCGCGAGTGCGAACTCGTGAACACCTTCGTGAACTCTGGGATGACGGCCGCGGCCACCGTTCCGCACGAGATGATCACGGACAGCGTGAACCACAGGTTGCCGAACTCGGCCTCGGGCAGCAGGAACTTCGAGGCCAGGAACGTCACCACGATCGACAGGATGGAGCACACCCAGACGAGGCTCGTGAGCGGGGCCTCGAAGTCGATCTTGTCCTTGCCCACGTTCTGCGCACGTGCGACCGCGCCGTTCCCGAGGTAGGACAGGATCGACGTGCCGATCATCAGCACGCGCATGACGAAGATCCACACCAGAAACGTGGCCTTGTGGTCGTCCATCACCGCGAGCGCGATGAACGAGATCAGCGCCACACCCGTCACGCCGTAGGTCTCGAAGCCGTCCGCGGTGGGTCCCACGGAGTCGCCGGCGTTGTCGCCCGTGCAGTCGGCGATGACACCGGGATTGCGCGGATCGTCCTCCTTGATCTTGAACACGACCTTCATCAGGTCGGAGCCGATGTCGGCGATCTTCGTGAAGATGCCGCCCGCGATGCGCAGCGCCGAGGCGCCCAGCGACTCGCCGATCGCGAAACCGAGGAAGCACGTGCCAGCCTGTGCCGGAGGCACCCACAGCAGGATGGCGAGCATCATGAGCAGTTCGACGCAGATCAGGAGCACGCCGATGCTCATGCCGGCCTGGAGCGGGATCTCGTAGACCGCGAGCGGCTTGCCCTTGAGCGACGCGAATGCCGTGCGGCTGTTCGCGAACGTGTTCATGCGGATGCCGAACCACGCGACACCGTACGAGCCGAGGATGCCGAGCACCGAGAACGCCAGGATCGTGATCACCCGCACGGCATCCAGCTTCTGCAGGAACCCGAAGTAGTAGACGATGCAGGCGCCGATGAAGAGCTCGAGCACCACGAGCAGCTGGCCCTGCTTCAGGAGGTAGGCCTTGCACGTCTCGTAGATGGTGTGCGAGACATCCAGCATGGACTTGTGCGCCGGCATGGCCTTCACCTGAGTGAACATCACCAGGCCGAACAGCATGCCCAGCACGCACACGCCGAGCCCGATGAACAGGAGCTGGCGCTGGGCCGGGTCGAGCGTCGGGAGCTGCAATTCCAGCTCGCTCGCGAGCGATACGGCCGGAAGCAGGGCCGAGGCCACGAGGGCGAGCAGGGCGGGCAGGGTCCATCTCCGCAGGGCGGCGCCCGCGGCTCGGATCAAGGTCATCGTCGGCTCCTGATGTTCCTATGGGGGGAAAGCTGCCGGCCGGCGGCCGGTGGGCCCGGACCCGTCCGCGAGGGACGAGGTGCCTGCTCCCTGCTGCGCGGGGCGGAAGGGGCTGGAAGCGGCCCGGTCGTCGTGCACCACAAGCGACCCACGAGGCGGGGGCACCCGCCCGGAGGGCGCGGCAGGATACCCGAAGCCAGCGCGAACGGACAAGCCCTTGTGAGGCCTGCGAGTCCGGCCGTGAACGGTGGCGCGCCGGACGGCGAATCCGAGCGGCTGCGGTGTAGGAACGGGCACCCGGTCCTCGAGCCGGCGATCCCCGCCGCGAGCGCTTTGCGAAGCGCACGGGGACCGATACCCCTCCGGAGGTCCCCTGGAGCCACGACGCGTCGTCACGCTGCTCGCTTCGGGCACCGAGATCGTCTGCGCGCTCGACTGCGGCGATCGGCTGGTCGGCCGGTCTCACGAGTGCGATCACCCGTCCTGGGTGCGGCGCCTGCCGGCGGTGACTTCGGCGCGCCTCGACACCGAGGCGCCGTCGGCGAGCATCGACCGCGATGTTCGCTCGCTCGCCTCGCGCGCGCTCTCGGTCTACCACGTGGATGTCGACCGGCTGGCCGCGCTCGAGCCCGACCTGCTCGTGACGCAGGTGCAGTGCGAGGTCTGCGCGGTGAGCCTGCGCGATGTCGAAGACGCGGTGCGCACCGGTCTGCGGTCGCGGCCCGCCATCGTCTCGATGCGCCCCGACCGGCTCGCGGACGTCTGGGCTGACATGCGCGCCATCGCCAGCGCGCTCGGGGTGCCCGAGCGCGGCGTACAGCTCGTGACGCGACTGCGCGCCCGCATGCGCGGGATCGCCGAGCGCACGCGCGGCCTCGTGCGGCCGCGCGTCGCGTGCATCGAGTGGATCGAGCCGTTGATGGTGGCAGGCAACTGGACTCCGGAGCTGCTGCAACTGGCAGGCGCCGACGACGTGCTGGGCGTTCCCGCGGCGCACGCCGGGGCGATCCCATTCAAGCGGCTGGCCGAGGTCGACCCGGACTTGATCTGGGTGACGCCGTGCGGCTTCGACCTCGCCCGCACGCGTGCCGAGATGGCCGTGCTCGCGCGCAACAGCGGATGGGCCGGGCTGCGCGCGGTGCGCGAGGGGAACGTGTTCCTGGGCGACGGGAACGCGCTGTTCAATCGTCCGGGTCCCCGTGTGGCGGAGACGCTCGAATGCCTCGCCGAGGCCATGCACCCCGGCGCGTTCCGCTTCGACCACGAGGGGCGGGGCTGGGAGCGCTGGCGCGAAGCGCCCTCCGCACCTCGGCGGCCGCGCGCGGCTCAGGCCCGGTAGATCAACCCCAGCATGCGGATCGCGACGCGCGCGGCCTTGAGTTTGTTCGAGCCCACGCCCTTGGAGATCCCGACCCGGCGCCGGAACGTCACCGGCACCTCGATGACGCGAAGATCCAGCTTCAGAGCCTCGATGAACATGTGGGGCGAGAAGTGGTTCCCACGCACGCGGAGCTGCGGAGCAAGCCGGCGGTAGGCGTCCACGCGCATGGCCCGATACGTGCAGCCGACATCGGTCAGGCGCGTACCCCAGAATCGCAGCTGGACGAGCTTCGCCACCAGCTGGTTCGCGGGGTTGATGAGCCAATCCATCTGCGTGCCCTGCTCGCGAAGCTCCTGGGTGGCGCGCGTGCCGAGCACGAGGTCGGAGTTCTCGAGGTAGGCGAGCAGCTTGCGCACGTCGGCCCCCGAGAACGTGCAGTCGCCCTCGCAGAGCACGATCACGTCCGAACCTTCGGCCGCTTCGGCGAGCGCGCGCATGCAGCACGACCCGTACCCGGGGTTGGACTCGATCACGACCCGATCGGCGCCCGCCTCGAGCGGCGCCCGGGCGGTGCCGTCCAGCGACGCGTTGTCCACGACGATGACCTGGTGCAGCTCCGGCACCTGCTTGAAGTCGCGCACGGCCTCGGCGATCGCCTCCTCGTCGTTCCACGCGGTGAGCGCCACGTGGACGCGCGCGCCGGTGAGGCCGCCCTCGACGAAGTCCCGATCGGGCACGAGGAATCGGTAGCAGACCATGAGGTTGAAGAACATCACCGCGCCCGAACCCAACGCCACGGCCAGCAGCAGTCGGTGCGCCCGGGTGAGCCAGTCCGGGCCGGCGTCCCCGGCGAGGAGCCACAGGGCGCCCGTGGCCAGTGCTCCCGCCATCGTGAACGCGAGGACAGAGAAGCTCCACAGTGTGACGCGGCCCACGAGCGTCGTCCGCCAGGCGGGGGCGCTCGCCGGGCCCGGCCGGCGGACGATGGCGTCCGATCTCACGGGTGCGCCTCGTCCGCGTGCGCTTCCCCCAGCGGAGTTCGCGTGAGGTAGATCCAGCGGTTCGGGGCTACCGGCAGCGAGTCCACGCTCGTGAGGCTCGCCCGCGTCGAGCCCGGAAGCGTCAGGAACACGACCGGGTGCTCGGCCAGGTCGTGCGTGCGTTCCCACGCACGCACCGCGCGAGGATAGGAGAGCTCCGTGTGGGGCCTGAGGGTGAGGTCGGTCCGTTCCCCGAGGGCGCCGCAGAAGTAATAGAGGATCGGGAGCTCGATCGACTCGCCGAACACGATCGCCCCATGAGGGATCGCCCGTAGCGCCCCCCGCCCGTAGTCGCGCGCCTCGAACGGCCGGTCGAACCGTCGCAGCAGAGGGAGCGGGCGGCTCATGTCCTCGTCCAACACGGTCCAGCGGTGGGGACCGATCGGGTGCGCGTAACTCCACAGCCGGATCGCGTGCGGCACCAGCATCACGGCGGCGGCGGCGAGCGGCACGAGCCACGGCCGCGCCGCGGTTCCGCCCCGCGCGAGGAGCCGTTCGAGCCCCCGCGCGACCAGCAGCGAGACGGGCCCCATGGCGAAGACCAGGAACAGCGGGAGCAGCGGGCCAAAGGTGACACTGACCGTGAACGCGAGCGAGGCCGCGACGAGGACTGCCACCCGGTGCGCCTCGAGCGGATTGTCGCGGCGGAACGCGAGGAAGCCGGGCACGGCGAGCAGTGCGGCGATCGGACCCAACTCGAACAGAACGACGAGCGGCGTCCACCAGACCACGGTACGGAGCACGTTCCACGCCGTGACCGCGAGATGCGCTCCGGGGACCTCGTTTCGTCCCGTCACCAACCACTCGAGCCGATACCACGGCGAGGCGAACGCTCCGGTGGGCACGCCTGTCTCAGGGAAGAGCACGTGATCCATGTGGTGAAGGAAGTTCACCGAGTCACGGTGGGTGTCCGTCCAGGGGATGTGGAGATAGGGCGTGAGCCCCAGCGTGAACCCGAGCAGCAGAACCGGCCATTCGCGGAGCACTCGCCTGCGGCGAAGGGAGCGCCAAGCCAGCGACAGGCCCAACACCGCAACGGCGGGTGCGCTCGCAAGGTGGCCCGTGAGCGTGAATCCGAGTAAGACCGCGGCCAGTCCCGCGTCCCACGCCCGGTTCGTGCGCAGCGCCACCAGCGTGCGCCAGTACGCGACCAGGAACTGCGCCACCGCCAGCGTGTAGACCTCCGCGCGCAATGCTCCCGCCCAGAACGAAAACCCCGCGCCGAACACGATCGCTCCCGCGAATGCCACGACCGGAGCGAACCCCAGCTCGACACCCACCACGACCAGCAACGCGAGCGAGACGGCGCCGAACGCGCTGCTCATGAGGTTGATGCGGCGCGCGGGATCCCCCGGCAACACCTTGCCGAACACCCAGCCCACGAGCGCGAACGTCGGGTAGCCGGTGGAATGCGCCACGCCGCCGGTGAGCGCCACCGCCTGGAGCTCGGCGCTGTCGCGGTAGAGCACGGTGGGCGCGGCCCCCCACGCATAGATCGCGAGGCTCCCGACGAAGGCGGCCAGGACCCATGTGCCCGCACGATGCCCAACGCGGCGACCTCCCGCGATCGAGCCCGACGGATCGAACACGGCGGCCGGACCCAGGCTCAATGGCGCCCCACGACCCGCACCTGCTCGGCCAGCGGTCGGAGTGGCCACTTCAATTGGTACTCCTCAAGCCACGACCCGCGTGGCCTACGAGTCTCGAGGTAGCGGCCGGCGAACTCGGACATGCGGTGGGCGATGGACTCCACACAGGGCGGCGCGGGCATGACCCAGGGTCGCACCCGCTCGAGCGGCATGATGAGGGCTGCGAAGCGTGAATTGCAGGATACGGGGTACACTTCGCGACCGACAACTGCCGCGCGGGCGAAGGAGAAGTGGTGCCGTGTGCCACCGCCGGCGCGTCCTGCGCTTCGCGAACAACTCCGGGAGGCGGACGCGTGTACCTTCGCATGATCCTGATCAGCGCGGCCGGCGCACTGGCTGCGATCGCGCTCTGGACCTTTCTCTTCCGGCGCCATCGCGCCGGGAGGCTCCCGGCCGGACAGCTGCTCACGGTGGCCCTGGCCGTTGGTTTGAGCTGCCGCGTCGCGTATGCGCTCTGGACGCCTACTTTCTACGCGCCGGACGAGCAATCACACTTCCAGTACGTGAGGTGGCTCGCCGAGCATCGCACGCTGCCCGTCCAAAACAGGGTCCTGGATCTTGCCGCGCACGACTGGGAGTACCACCAGCCTCCGCTCTACTACGTCGGCCTCACCCCTGTGTACCTGCTCGCCGACGGGCTGTTCCACGAGCGGGCCGTCACGGTGAGGGCGCTGCGCCTGGTCTCGATCCTTCTCTGGGGCCTGACGGTGATGTTCGCCCTGCGGTTCCTGGACCAAATGGGCTTGAACGACGACTTCCTGCGCACCTCGGTCGTCGCGATGCTGTGCCTGCTTCCGACCTACACCTTCCTGTCCTCGGCCATCAACAACGACAACCCCATCATCGCGCTCGGGAGCGCTATCTCGTGGCGGATGGCGAAGCCCCCAACCGCTCGGAACTCGCTGTGGCTGGGCGTGCTGGTCGGCCTCGCGCTGCTCACGAAGTTCACCGCGATCGCCTTCATCCTCCTGCTCTTCCTCGTGCCCTCGGTCGGTCTCATCCGGCGGACCAAGGGACCGAGCATGTGGCCGCATGCCGCGCTCTCGATCTCGCTCGCCGCGCTGCTGTGGGCACCCTGGGCGCTGAGGAGCCTCCGGCTCTACGAGAGCATCACGGCCGACAATGTCACCAACAGCCCGCCGCGTGAGTGGCCCAGCACGTCGGGGGCAATCCTGAGCACGCTCGGGTACATGCAGGACTCCTTCTGGGCCGTGTCGGGGGTCTATAACAATATCAATTTTTACTATCCCTCCCTGGGACGGCACCTGGCGTACGTCGCGTGCCTTGGACTGCTCATCGGCATGCTGTTCAAGCGAGACCGGCTCTTGCGAGCGCTTCCGGCCAATCGGGAGCTCGCGTTGGCCTTGGTGCTGGCCATGTTGATGAACGCAGGCCTGGTGTTCCGATTCGGGCTCGAGAACGGGCAGGGACAGGGCCGGTTCCTGTTCACGCTCTTGGCGCCCACCGCCCTACTGATCGGCACGGGCCTGCGGATGTTCACCCTCACCGAGCGGGAGGACGCTCCGCTCCACCTGACGGGACTATTCCTCACCTACGCCACGTCGTTCACGTTCCACAGCCTGGCCGTGTTTCCGCGCGGGGCGGTCCCGTGGGGGCCCTCCGGCTGAACTCCGCACCCAGCATGAGCACGCGCGCAGCGAACGCCGGGCACGTGCGGTAATCGTTCAAGCGTAGCGGACGAAGCGCCGAAATCCTCGGAGAGGGCGACCTTCGGCTGGCACGTTGAGGCCATTGGCGCTCCCCCTTCGCATCGGACTACATTAGGCGAGTACTCCCAAGGCAGGGCCGCCGGGGGTACGCACCCTGGGACCGAGGACGTCATGAGCGAACAGAGCAAGCCGAACGTGAGCGAGCACGAGGCTCGCGCCGTCGCGGAGGGCGCCCGCGAGACCAGCTGGGAAGCCCCGTCGTTCGTGCGCGAGCTGTTCCTGGGCAGGCTGGACCTGGGCCTGATCCACCCGTGGCCCGAGCCCGATCCCGAGGAGCAGCAGCGCGGCGAGAAGTTCATCGCCCTGCTCGAGCGATTCCTTCGCGAGCAGGTGGACGCGGAACGGATCGAGCGCGACGCGCGCATCCCCGACGCCACGATCCAGGGCCTGCGCGACATCGGCGCGTTCGGCATCAAGATCCCGCGCGAGTACGGCGGCCTCGAGCTCTCCCAGTACAGCTACTGCCGCGCCATGTCGCTCGTGTCCTCGGTCAGCAGCCCGCTCGTGGCGCTGCTCTCCGCGCACCAGTCCATCGGAGTGCCGGGCCCGGTCAAGATGTTCGGCACGCCCGAGCAGAAGCAGCGCTTCCTGCCGCGCCTCGCGAAGGGCGCCATCTCGGCGTTCGCGCTCACCGAGATGGAGGTGGGCTCGGACCCGGCGCGCATGACCACGACCGCGACGCCCACGTCGGATGGCACGGGCTGGATCCTGAATGGCGAGAAGCTGTGGATCACGAATGGCACCGTGGCCGAGCTCATGGTGGTGATGGCTCGCACACCCGGGAAGGACGGCAAGCCCGGCCCGATCACGGCGTTCATCGTCGAGACGAGCTGGCCCGGCGTCGAGGTGCCGCACCGCCTCGAGTTCATGGGCATCCGCGGCATCGAGAACGGCGTCATCCGGTTCACGAACGTGCGCGTGCCGCGCGAAAACCTGCTGTGGGGCGAGGGCAAGGGCCTGAAGCTGGCGCTCATCACGCTCAACACCGGACGGCTCACGCTGCCGGCCACCATGGCGGCGCTCGGCAAGTGGTGTCTCGGCATCTGTCGCCAGTGGGCGAACGAGCGCGCACAGTGGGGCAAGCCCGTCGGCCGCCACGAAGCCGTGGCGCACATGCTGGCGAAGATGGCCGCCGACACGTACGCGATGGAGGCGGTGGCCGACCTGGGCTGCCTGCTCGCCGACCGCGGCAAGAGTGACATCCGGCTCGAGGCCGCGATCGGCAAACTGTGGAACACGGACATCGGCTGGGCATTGTGCGACGACGCGATGCAGATCCGCGGCGGGCGCGGCTATGAGACGGCGCCGAGCCTCGCCTCGCGCGGCGAAGCGCCGATCGCGCTCGAGCGAGCGCTGCGCGACGTGCGCATCAATCGCATCTTCGAAGGATCCAACCAGGTCATGCGGCTGTTCATCGCGCGCGAGGCGCTCGACTTGCACCTCAAGGTCGCCGGGGACGTCGTCATGCCGGGCGTGCCGATGGGCAAGCGACTCTCCGGCGCCGTGCGCTCCGGACTGTTCTACGCGCGCTGGTACCCGAGCCGATGGTTGGGCTGGGGTCACTGGCCGCAGTACACCTCGTTCGGTCCGCTCGCCGGGCATCTGCAGTGGATCGAGCGCACGTCGCGCCGGCTCGCGCGCCAGCTATTCCATCTCATGGTGCTGAACGGTCCGGCGCTCGAACGCAAGCAGGGGCTGTTGTTCCGCGCCGTGGACGTGGGCGCCGAGCTGTTCGCGATGTCGGCCACGATCGTGCGCGCGCAGCGCGACGTGAAGCGCGGTGTCGGCGGCCGCACGCCGTATGAACTCGCCGACACGTTCTGCCGCGCAGCGCGACGGCGGGCGGAAACGCTGTTCGCCGGCATCGGCTCGAACGACGACGTGGTGAACTATGGCACCGCGCGCGCCATGCTCGACGGACGCTACACGTGGCTCGAGCAGGGTGTGGTGCACGCACCGGTGGTGGGACCCGACGTGGTGGAGCCGAGGCAGAGCGCCGCCGCGGGGCACTAGCGGATCCGACATCGAGTCCAGGGGGGCGCGAGCTCCCGCCCCCGCGCGCGTCAGGGGCAGCAGCAGGTGTGGCGACCGAGAATCCGCTACGGGAAGCAGAAGCCGTGGGCTAGTCTCGGGTCTCCCCGTGACTCCACGGATCCCTCCGACGTGAGACCCCACCGCCCGTTCGTCCTCGTCCTGCTCGCGATGCTCCTCGCGAGCCTCGCCGCGCCTTCCCACGCCACCGCCGGCTCGTCCGCCCGGATCCACGTCGTGGACCCCAGGGCGCCAGGCCGCGACTCGATCCGCGTGCTGGGGGAGGGCTCGCAGGTTCGCTTCACCACCGACGGCACGAAGCTCGTGGGCGCGGAGGCGTTCGAGCCGGGAGCGCCCGAACGCTACATCGTGACGCTCGACGAGCCGTCGGTCGCGGGCTCGTTCGCCGAGCGGGTCCGGGAGCGCGACGCGCTCACCGCCACGTTCGCGGCCGCGCTCGAGCGAGCGGAGCCGCATCGGTTCGGGAGCCGGGGCGCCGACGGCGTGCGCGTCGCGCGCACGTTCGATCGGCTGATCGCGGGCTGCGTCGTGGAGGCTCCCGCGAACTGGCGCGACCGGCTGCGCTCGCTGCCGGGTGTGCGCTCCGTGGCCCGCGACACGCGCGTCACCACCCAGCAGGTTCCGGGCCTGGCGCAGGTGCGCGCCGACCTCGTGCAGCAGCAGCTGGGCGGCAGCGGCCAGGGCGTGCGGGTGGGCATCATCGACACCGGCATCGAGTACACGCATCCCGCGCTGGGCGGAGCGTTCGGCCCGGGCCAGCGTGTCGCGGGCGGATGGGACTTCGTGAACGGCGACCCCGATCCGATGGACGACAACGGTCACGGCACGCATGTCGCCGGCATCGTGGGGGGCGATGGAGGTGGCGTCCATGGCCTGGCGCCCGCGGTGACGTTCATCGCCTACAAGGTGCTGGACCAGAACGGCTCGGGCAACATGTCGAATGTCATCGCCGCGCTCGAGCGCAGCGCCGACCCAGATCAGGATCCCTCGACCGCCGACCAGCTCGACGTGGTGAACCTGAGCCTCGGGGGCTACCCGGTCGATGACCAGGATCCTGCCACCGACGCCGTGAACGCGCTCGATTCACTCGGCGTGACCGTCGTTGCGGCGGCGGGAAACTCCGGGAGCTCGTTCTCGATCCTTTCGCCGGGGACGGCCCCGCGCGCGATCACCGTGGGCTCGGTCTCGTCCGTGGACACGATCTCCTACTTCTCCTCCCGCGGGCCGACGCTCGGTCTCCGCGTGAAACCCGACGTCGTGGCGCCCGGCGAGCACATCGTCTCAGCCTACAAGGGCGGCTCGCTCGCCTCCTTGAGCGGTACCAGCATGGCGACGCCTCATGTCACCGGCGCCGTGGCGCTACTGCGCCAGCTCCACCCGGATTGGACGCATGCCGAATTGCGCTCGGCGATCGTGGGTGGCGCGCACGCAATCGTCGCTCCCGTGCTCGAACAGGGTGCGGGCCGGCTGGACGCCTACGCTGCGGCCACGGCGACGTTCTCGGTCTTCCCCACGAGCTTCTCACTGGGTCGCGTGTCGCCTGCGATTCCCGAGTGGACGCGGGCCGAGACGCTTCACGTGACCTCGCGCTCGACCAGCACGCAGACGTTCACGATGCGGCTGGAATCGCACCCTCTGCCCGCGGGCGTCCAGCTTTCTGTCGCGCCCGGATCGCTCTCGCTGCCGCCCGGCGGCGACGGGATCGTCGTGGTGACGGTCCACCTTGGCGTCGGCCGGGTGGCTCCTCGCGAACCTCCGTTCGACATCGAGGGAGTGCTCATCGCGGAAAGCGGTAGCGATCAGCGGCGCGTACCGTTCACGGTGCACGAGTGCCTTCGGCTCCACCTGATCGCGAGCTGGCGCGAAGCATTCGGGGTGGTCATCGGGGAAGGCCGCGCGTGGCCGAGCGTGGGAGCGTTCGGTTCGAGCTGGTACTTGCCCGTCGGCACCTACGACGCGCTGACGTTCGGCGACGAGGCCCCGGACGAGCCCTTGCTCGGACGCGTTGGCATCGCCGTGACGGCGGACACCGTGGTGGATCTCGCCGCGCCGCGCGCCACCTCGGCTGTGGCGTGGGAGCTGCGCAACGAGCGGGGTGCAGCCGTCCAGCCCGGCCACTTCGGGATCATGCTGCTCCACACCTCCGGCGCGGGCGTCGGTCGGCTGGCACTCAGGTCCGCGGGCACGCTGCGCCTTCCGCCCATGGATGGACGCTACCGGCTCGAGTGGTCGGCGCAGGATCCTGCCGGAGACGTGCGCTACGACATCCCGGGCTCGCTGCCCGGACCGGTGGCCGCACAAGTCGTCCGAAACGATCCCTCCGCGCTCCGAAGGCTCGTCGAGCACGTCGCCGTGGCCACACCCGACTCGCTGCTGATCATGGAGTTCCGGCTCATCTCGAGCGGCGAAGGCTACTTTGGGTTTGCCGGTCTCGACCCGTTCCAGGCTCCTTACGATCGGTCGTTCGACATCGTGCGCTGGACCGCGGCGACGCCGTTCCCGCGGCATCATCGCTTCGGCCACTGGCTGTGGAGCGTGAACCCGGCAAAGGCGCGCGCGTTCGACCCAACCATGTACAACGGACTCGGGCCGCTGTGGGAACAAGATCGCGGCGATACCCTGTACGTGCTCCCGCCGTGGGTACTCGCAGCGCCGCGGGCGGCGTTCACCGGGCGCGACCTGCCGTTCGGAAGCGGACCGGGGTCGTTCAGCGGCGTCATCCAGATGTCGCCGACTGACCTCCAGGTCTACACGCGCGACTTCTACACGTCGCGATTATTCCGGGACGCAGCCGGCTCGGTGAGCGCGGGGCCCGCGGTGGAGTACGAGTTCACCTACGGCGGCCAGGTGCTCGAGACCGGAACGGTCCCGGACGAGGACCGCATCTTCCAGGTCGGGGTGTGGAACCGGTCCGCGCCGCGCTCCGGCGCGTGGTCAATGACGCTCCGTTCGCGAGGTTGGAACGTGGCCGGCAGGCCGAGCGTCACCACCGTTCGCGCGCAATTGGACGAGGCATCTCCCGGGCCGGGGCAGTGGCTCGGCCCGACGGGATTCGCCATCGTCGCCGGCGGTGGGCCGAAGGAGGAGATCGTGTTCGGCCAGGACCGCGACCCACACGTGGCGATGGAGCTGCTCGATCTCCCGTGGCTCGCGCCCGTCTCGATCGAGTACCGGCGCAGCGGCGCCACCGGTTGGGCGCCGCTGGTCCTCGAGCGCCAGGGCACGCGGATCCGGGCACGGCTCGTACCGATCGAGGGCGAGGTCTCACTCCGAGTGCGGATCGCCGCGAGCTTCGGCCCATCGCCGCTCGAGATGGACATCTCCCCAGCATTCGTCGGGCGTCCGTCGCCGGCGGCGACAGCCGCGCTACTGGAAGCGAGTGCAGACGGTTCCGGCGCGCACCTCGAGTGGCGCGTGAATGCGCCCGGCGCCCGGCTGATCGTCGAGCGCCGGCAGCCCGTGGGTGACTGGCTCGAGCATGGCGAGGTGGTGGTCGGGGACGACGGCATCGCCCGCTACGACGATGCCGCGGTGACGGCCGGCGCGCGATACGGCTACCGGCTCGCGGGCTCCACGGTCGAGGTCTTCCTGAGTATCCCGACCGCAGCCGCGGTGCTTTCGCTGGCGATCGCACCGAATCCGACGCCGCGCGACGTGCTGGTGACGCTCACGCTCGACCGGATCTCGAACGTGACGCTGGCGCTCCATGACCTCCAGGGTCGCGTCGTCGTGTCGCGACGCATCATGGCGGCATCCACCGGCCAGCATCTTTGGAACCTCACGGCCGGCCGGCAACTCGAAGCGGGGCTCTACTTCGTGCGCATCGAGCGTGACGGCCAACGGCTCACGCGCCGGGTGACGCTGATTCCCTAGCGCGCCGCCGGCCGAGCGCAACCCACGTCCGGGTGAGGCGACGTTCCGTCCCAGCACGTCGAGCACGGCCGTGTGTTGCCGCCGCGGTCCACCGCCTCGATACGCCACCACGTCGGCAGTCGCGGCCGGGTCGGAGTGGAGCCGAGCATGGGCAGATCCGTGTAGCACGTCACCGCGGCGGTGAACAGGGAATTGGCGGCGAGCGTGATGCGGTAGCGGACCTTGTCGCCGGGCTCGTCGTCGAGCGCCGCGCTCCACGTGAACTGGCTGCTCCCGGCCGGCGG
>JAHFBX010000179.1 GCA_023249815.1 Candidatus Eiseniibacteriota bacterium | reverse complement strand
GGCGTGGACCGCGTCGGCCAGGTCGTGAGCTACGGTGACGCGCTCACCGTGCGCAGCGGGGACATCCTGATCCCGAAGATCTAGCTGCAGGAACCGCTGCGGCTCGAGTGCCTGCACTTCGTGGAGTGCGTGCGCGAGCGCAAGCGCCCGCTCACCGACGGCATCGGCGGCCTGCGCGTCGTGAAGGTGCTGGATGCCGCGCAGCGTTCGCTCAAGTCGGGCGGCAAGCCCGTGACCGTGGAACCGCTGCCGCTGGAGGTCGCGTGACGAGCGTCATCCACGCCACCGCCAAGGTCGGCGCCGGCACCACGTTCGGCGAGTTCTGCGTCGTGGGCGCGAACGTCGTGCTCGGGGAGGGCTGCCGTGTCGGCCACCACGTCGTGCTTCACGCCTACACCGTGGTCGGCGCGAACGTGCGCATCGACGACCACGCCTCGCTCGGCAAGGTGCCCATGAAGGCCGCGAACTCCGCGACCACGAAGGAGCAGGAGCTACCGCCGCTCACGGTGGGCGACGTCAGCATCGTCGGCACGGGCGTCGTGCTCTACCGCGGCGCCGTCATCGAGGGCAAGGTGCTCATGGCCGACCTGTGCACGGTGCGCGAGAACGTCACCGTGGGTCGCGGCACGATCGTGGGCCGCGGTGTCACGATCGAGAACTTCTGCAGCGTCGGGCGCTACTGCAAGCTCGAGAGCGAGTGCTACGTGTGCGCCTACTCCACGCTCGAAGACCGCGTGTTCGTGGCCCCCGGCGTGGTCACGTCGAACGACAACTTCGTGGGCCGCACTCAGGAACGCTTCAAGCACTTCAAGGGCGTCACGGTGAAGAAGGGCGGGCGTATCGGCGCCGGTAGCGTGACGCTCCCAGGTGTGACCATCCACGAGGACGGCCTCGTGGCCGCGGGCTCCACGGTCACGAAGGACGTGCCGGCCCGCACCATCGTGCTGGGCAAGCCCGCAAAGGTGTGGCGGGCCGTGCCCGTGGAACAACTGCTCGAGAACCAGGGCTGGGTGGACGCCTGATCCACGCCGCCATCAACCGCTGAACCCCTTGCGAGAGAGAGTCCGACGATGGCCACGAACACGACGCTGAAGGTGCCGCTGCTCGACCTGCGCGCCCAGTACGACACCATCCGGGCCGAGGTGGACGATGCCGTCCGCCGGGTCATGGAGAGCTGCCACTTCATCGGCGGACCCGAGATCACCGGGCTCGAGGAGGAGATCGCGCGCTACTCGCGCACGCCGCACGCGATCGCCTGCGCCTCGGGCACGGACGCGCTGCTCATCGCCATGTGGACGCTCGGCATCGGCCCCGGCGACGAGGTCATCTCGCCGGCCTACTCGTTCTTCGCCACCGCCGGCACCGTCTCGAACAACGGCGCCACGCCGGTGTTCGTGGACGTGGACCCGCGGACCTATAACCTCGACCCGCACCGGCTCGAGGCCGCGATCACGCCGCGGACGAAGGCGGTCGTCGCGGTGTCGCTGTTCGGCCAGTGCTGCGACCTGCCGGCCTTGAAGGCCATCTGCGACAAGCACCAGCTCTACCTGATCGAGGACGCCGCGCAGTCCATCGGCTCGGAGTGGGAAGGACGCCGCTCGGGCTCGATGTGCGACTTCGGCACGTTCTCGTTCTTCCCGTCCAAGAACCTCGGCGCCGCCGGCGACGGCGGCATGATCCTGACCGGCAACGCCGAGCTCGCCGAGCGCGCACGACTGCTGTGCAACCATGGTGCCAAGCCCAAGTACTACCACTCGCTGGTCGGCACGAACTCGCGGCTGGATGCGCTCCAGGCCGCGATCCTGCGCGTCAAGCTCAAGCACCTCGACCGCTGGAGCGAGAAGCGCGCGAAGAATGCCGCGCTCTACAACGCGCTGTTCGAAGGTTCGCGCGTCGGCCGCCCGTATCACGATGCGCGCACGCGGCACATCTACAACCAGTACGTGGTCCGGGTGCCGAAGCGCGACGAGCTCAAGAAGTCCCTCGCCGAGCGCAACGTCGGCTGCGAGATCTATTACCCGGTGCCGCTGCACCTGCAAAAGTGCTTCGCGAATCTTGGCTACAAGGTCGGGGACATGCCGCACTCCGAGGCCGCCGCGCTCGAGACGATCGCGCTGCCCATCTACCCCGAGCTCACCGAGGAGCAGATCCGCTACGTCGCCCAGACCGTCCGCGAGTTCGTGGACCAGGGCTAGCCTCACCCGCGGCGCACGACGCGCCGCGGACAATTGAAACGAACCGCATCGCCCACCCGCCCTCACGGCGGTGCGGTTCCGGTGGTCTCCAATAGACCGCGGCGCCGGTCCCCTCCGGCACCGCGCGATACGGTCCCATGGCCGAATCGAACCGGGAGCACCTGAGCGGACTGTGGCGCCGGGTGGAAGAGGTGCGCGGGCTCTCCCAGGGAACGGGAACGCCTGCGCTGGGCGCGCACGAGCATCCCGAGGCGCTCGTGCGCGCGCTGAGCCAGCTCGTGGACGAGCTGGAGCAGGCCCATCGCCGCCTGATCGAGACCCAGGTGCAATGGGTCTCGCTGCGCGAGGTCGCGGGCCGGCTCACCGGTACGCGCGATGCCGGCGAGGCGACGCGCCTCGTCGTCCGCTACCTGCGCGGGCTGCTCGACTTCGACCAAGTGGCCCTGTTCCTGGTCGAGCGCGAGCGCGGCGTGCTCACCGGCACCTGGGGCTGGTCAGGCGGGTTGACACCGGTGGAGGTATCCCTCGTGGGCGCCGGCGGTGCACTGCCCGAGGCGCTGTGGCGGAACGCGGCGATCGAGGGCTACGACCCGGCCATCGAACCCGCGCTCGTGGTCCCCGAGAACCATCCGCTGTCCGCCGTTCTCGCCACGCAGGGCTCGTACGTGTGCCTGCCGCTGGAACTCGCCTCGGGTCCCGCGGCCGATGCGGCGCGGCCGGACTGCGAAGCGTGCGTGCTCAAGCGCGTGGAGGGCGAGCCGCTCACGCCGGATGATGACGCGGTGCTCGAGGAGGCGCGCGAGCGCTGCGCGCGTTGCCCGCAGCTGCCGCTGCTCGGCGTCCTCGTCGTGGCGCGTGGCGTGGACGCGCCGCACGTCTCGCCGGGCGAGCGGCTGCGGCTCGACTCGGTGGCGTTCGCACTGGCGCCGATGGTGGAGAACACGCGGCTCGTCCACGAACTCGCGCGCAACCAGCGTTTCCTCGCCGACTTGCTGGACTCGATGCCGAGCGCGCTGGTCGCGTTCGGGATGGACGGCCGCGCGCTGAGCCTGAACCGCACCGCGCAAGACCTGCTCGGGGTCTCCGCGGAGGCGGGCGAGCGCCAGGGCGCGGGCGACTTGCTCGGCGAGGAGGGGGAAGGGCTGATCGAGGGCACGCTTGCCTCGGGGCTCGCCGTCGTCCGTCGCGAGACGCTGCTCAGGCCGCCGAGCGGAGTCCCGGTGCCCGTGCGCCTCACGACGTCCCGGCTCCGGGACGGCAACGGCCGCGCCTACGGCGTGCTGGCGACGTTCCTGGACCTGACGCCGTTGAAAGCGGTGGAGGAGCGCGCGCGACAGCTCGACCGGCTCGCGGCGCTCGGCCGGTTCACGTCGAGCGTCGCGCACGAGATCCGGAACCCGCTCACCGGGATCGGCATGGGTGTCCGCCGGCTGTCGAAGGCGCTCGCCGAGCAGCCCGCGGAGGCCGAGAACATCGAGTTCGTCGTGCGCGAGATCCGCCGGCTGGACGGCATCGTGCAGGAGCTCTTCGACGTCACCCACCCGCGCCAGCTCGATCTCACTCCGCGGCCGCTCGTGGAGACCCTCAAGCGCGCGGAGCGGTCGCTCACCGGCGTGTTCGACGAGCGTGGTGTGCGCGTGCGCCGCGACGTCGAGGGCGTGCTCCCCGACGTCCCGCACGACCCCGACCAGATGCAGCAGGTGTTCATCAACCTGCTCAAGAACGCCGCCGAGGCGTCGCCCCGGGACGGCGAGATCCGCGTCCACTTCCACCGCGTGCATTCGCCTGGAGCTGCCGTCGTGACGACCGTGTCCGACGCGGGCTGCGGCATGGACAGCGAGACACAGAAGACGCTGTTCGAGCCGTTCTTCACCACGAAGCCCAAGGGTGCGGGTCTTGGGCTCTATGTCACCCACGACATCGTCAAGCGCCACGGCGGAACGCTCGCGGTCGCGAGCGCCCCCGGAGCCGGCGCCACGTTCACGCTGGAACTGCCGATCGATCCCCACGGAGGTCTCCGATGAGCAAGGCCAATATCCTGGTGGTGGAGGATCAGGAGTCGATCCGCCACTTCGTCGTCAAGGCGCTCGAGGACGAGGGCCACGTCGTGAGCGGCGTGGGCTCCGTGCGCGAGGCCCGCGTCGCGTTCGAGCGTGACCTGCCCGATCTCGCGTTCCTCGACCTGAAACTCCCCGATGGCAGCGGCCTCGATCTGTTGCGCGAGATGAAGCGCGTGCAGCCCGAGGTCGCAGTCGTGCTCATGACCGCGTTCGGCGAGCTGGAGACCGCCGTGGAGGCGATGAGCGCGGGGGCCTACTGGTTCATGAAGAAGCCGTTCGAGCAGGAGGAGTTGCTGGCCCTGGCGTCGCGGGCGCTGGAGTCACAGAAGATGTGGCTCGAGCTACGACGGCTCCGCAACCAGGCATTCAGCGACGAGGACTTCCTGCACTCCTCGAGCCCGGCCATGCAGGAGACGTACGCCATTGCCGAGCAGGTGGCGCGCGGCGACACGACGAGCGTGCTGATCGAGGGCGAGAGTGGCACCGGCAAGGAATACTTCGCGAACCTCATCCACCGGATGAGCGCGCGGCATGCCCAACCGTTCGTGGAGATCAACTGCGCCGCGATCCCCAGCGAGCTGCTCGAATCCGAGCTGTTCGGGCACGAGAAGGGCGCGTTCACCGACGCGCGTGCCCAGAAGCTGGGGCTCATGGAGATGGCGAACGGCGGCACGCTGTTCCTGGACGAGATCGGGGAGCTGGCGCCCATGCTGCAGGTGAAGTTGCTGCGCGTGCTCGAACGCCGCACGTTCCGTCGCGTCGGCGGCACCAAGGACATCGCCGTCAACCTGCGCATCATCTCGGCCACGAACCAGGACCTGGAGAAGATGGTGCGCGAGAGCACGTTCCGCGAGGATCTCTACTATCGGTTGAAGGTCGTGCCGCTGCTGGTGCCGCCGCTGCGCGATCGCCGCGAGGACATCCTGCCGTTGACGCGCCTGTTCCTCGAGCGATTCTCGAAGCAGTTCAAGAAGCCGTTCCGCGGCATCGCGGATTCGGCCGAGCGCCTGCTCCAGGACTATCCGTGGCCGGGCAACATCCGCGAGTTGAAGAACCTCATGGAGCGCACGGTGCTGCTCGAGAAGTCGGACGTGCTCGAGGCGCACCACTTGAAGCTCGGACCGCGCCCGCGCACGCCCGAGGACGCCACCCTGGGCCAGCGCGTGGACGAGGCGCTCACCGGCAACGTCCCATCCACCGGCTTCCCGTTCGAGGCGCTCGTGGAAGAGATGGAGCGAGCCTTGATACTGCGTGCCTCGTATGCTACCAAGTGGAACCAGAGCCGCACCGCAGAGCTGCTGAACCTGAAGCGCGACAAGCTCCGCTACCGCATGAAGCTCTACGATCTCCACGCCGAAGGACAGGCGCATCCGAGCCAACCGAACCCGAAGTGACCTTGAGACCCGGACCGAATCTCGTCGAGGGGTCCGGGTCGCGATCCCGCTGGCCGCGTTCGCGGCCGCGGGTCTGGCGCTGTGCGCAGGGTGCGGATACACGGCGAGCCCGGCGTTGCTGCCGCCGCACCTCAAGACCGTGGCCATCCCGGTGTTCGAGAACGCGACGCCCGAGGCGCAGCTCGAGCGCGAACTCACGGACGCCGTGATCGACCGCTTCGTGAAGGACAACCACCTGCGCATCGTGGACGAGAAGTCCGCGAACGCCGTGGTGCGCGGCCGCGTGACGCAGTACAAGAACGCGGTGTTCGGTTTCTCCACGAGCGCGCAGGCGAACGAGTACCGTGTCACCGTGGGCGTGCAGGTGACGTTCAAGGATCTCGTGAAGAATCGCGAGCTATGGAGCGACGAGATCGTGAAGACCGCGAACTACCACGTGCAGGACGTTCCCGGTCAGGAGGCGAAGACCGAACTCGATGGTCGAAAAGAAGCCATCACCAAGATCGCGGACGAAGTCCTCAGCCGCAGCGTCGAAGGCTGGTAGCGAGGGCACTGCCCCGGCGCCGCGCGCGAGCGCGCCTGCGCCGCGCGCGCGCGCCACGACGCGTGCGCCTCGTGCCAGGGCCGGCGTGCCCATG
>JAHFBX010000178.1 GCA_023249815.1 Candidatus Eiseniibacteriota bacterium | reverse complement strand
CGTTCCACGATCCCACGACACTCGACCGGCAGGGCCCCGATGCCGGGACTCAGTATCGCTCAGCCATCTTCCCGCACTCGCAGGAGCAGGAGCGTGTCGCGCGCGACGTGATCGCGGCGCTCACGAACGAGGGCGTGTTTGGCGCGCCGATCGTCACCTCGATCGAGCCGGATGGACCGTTCTTCGCGGCGGAGACCTATCACCAAGGGTACTACGAGCGGAATCCCGACCAGGCGTATTGCCGGGCGATGATCGCGCCCAAGGTGGCGAAGCTGCGCGCGCGCTTCGCGGACCGCCTTCGCGAGGCCCCCGCCGAACGCTGACGTCAGCACGCGCTGTCGCTTGACCTTGGCTCTCCGAGGCGTTGAGACTGGCCGTAGGGCATTCGCCGCCCACCGTCGCTTCCGAAGCCCAAGGAACCACCATGAACCCGCACATGGTCGACGCACGCATGCTGCCCCGCTATGCGTGGCTCTCGGCCATCGCGGCGGTGACGACGCTCGGATTGAAGTCCGCGGCGTGGACGCTCACCGGCTCGGTGGGCATGCTCTCGGACGCGCTCGAGACGCTCGTGAACCTCGCCGGGGCGGTGCTCGCGATCCTGATGCTGCATGTCGCGGCACGTCCCGAGGACGAAGAGCACCCCTACGGCCATGGCAAAGCGGAGTACTTCTCCGGTGGCGTCGAGGGCGCGCTCATCGTGTTTGGCGCGATCGGAATCGCACTAGCCGCGATCCAGCGGCTGATCGCGCCGAGGCCGCTCGAACACGTCGGCCTGGGGCTCGCGGTCTCCGCCGTGGCCGCGGCGATCAACCTGGTCGTCGCGATCGTGCTCATGCGCGCCGGGCGACGGAACGGCTCGCTCACGCTGGAGGCGAGCGCCCATCATCTCTACAGCGACGTGTGGACTTCGCTCGGCGTGTTCGCAGGCGTGGGCGCGGTCGTGCTCACGGGCCAACAGCGGCTGGACCCGATCGTCGGGCTCGCGGTCTCGGCGAACATCCTGCGCACGGGGTGGAGTATCGGGCGCCGCGCGGTGACCGGGTTGATGGACGCCTCGCTCGAGAGCCACGAGCTCGAGGCGCTCCAGCAAGCACTCGCACCGCACATCGTGGCGCCCGTCCAGGTGCACGCGCTTCGCTCGCGGCGGTCCGGCGTGCGGCGCTTCGTGTCGATGCACGTGCTGGTGCCGGGGGAGTGGACGGTGCACCGCGGCCACCACCTGCTCGAGAAGATCGAGTCCGACCTCCGCGAAGCGCTTCCGAACGTCACCGTGCTCACGCACCTCGAATCGCTCGACGATCCCGCGTCGTGGGACGACATGTCACTTGACCGGGGTGGACCCGTCGAGGAGGTACCGCCGAGACGAGAGGCCTAGCCTGGCGCGCCGCCTTCCGGGCAAAAAAAACACCCGGCGCCGAGCCCTCGGCGCCGGGTCGGGTGCGAATTCGATCTAGCGGAAGCGGGCCTTGAGCGAGCCCCACGTCGTCTTGTTCACGGGCGTCGGGTTCACCGACTCGAGGAACAGCACGGCGTCGTCGTAGTCATAGTCCGAGCCCTGGCTGACGGTGAGGTCTTCCCAGCACAGCCACCAGGAACCCGAGTTGAGGCCGGTGCCCGCGTAGGTGAGCGCCTGGGCGACGCTGCCAGGATTGCGCCCGTCCTGCGTGAACAACACCAGGGCCCCCTGCTGCTGGAGGTAGAACCCGAAGTCGTTCTTGTCCGCGCCGAGGTACGTGACCGTGCCCTGCAGCGCGGCAGTGGCGTCGAACAGGTTGACGATGACGCGGACCGGAGCGGTGCGGAACGACGCCACCGCGAACCAGCCATTCGTCGCGGCGCCCGGGAATACCTGGTACAGCGGCGGAGCCACGGCGCTGGCGTTGTAGATGCCGTAAGTGTTGCTGCCGGCGTTGCCGGCCAACTCAACCTGGATCGTGAACGTGCTGTTACTGGAGACCGTCGAGGCCCACCGTTGCACGTCCACCTGAGCGGTGCCGACGTTGATGGTCTCGCCGACACTGTTCAGGTAGCCCTGGAGGCTGCCACCATTCACCACGACCTGCGGTGCGCGCAGTGCGGCGAACGCCGTGCCAGCAAGAGCGACCAGCGCGATCGCGCTCACGAGAATCGTAACGGAACGCTTCATGTGCAACCCTCCTCAGGGTGATGCGGCGAAGTTCCCGGACCGTCGAAGCATCCAAAGGTGCGGTGCGGTTCACTCCTCCGGAAGGGAGCAGTGAGACCCGCTCGTACCGGGCACATTCACTGGCTGGGGGGGCGGGACCCTGCTGTCCCGGTGCCGAGTTCCTGTGCTTTCCACACCCAAAAGATAGCGGCTTGCCATGCGAATTGGAACAGGATAATCAGTGAAAGTGGTACCCACTCGAGTGGGAAGGCGGTCCTGAAATAGCGGCCAAGTACTTACCGTGCGCCGCGTTGTGGAGCCACTTCGATCCCGCGCACGATTCGCCTACCGGCCTGAGAGTGGTACCTTCGGTCCATCTCGTCCGTGTTGCTGCGGAGGGCCACGAGGCGCGCCGGCAGCGCGCGCGGCCCGCTTCACACGGTTTCCCGCTTGGAGCAGGATGCTGACATGCGACCCACCTCGCGGTCGAAGCGCGCCGCCCCACCACCCGATGACGACGAGCAGGCACGCGCCGCAGAGGCCACCGCGTTCGCCGAGGCGCTGCAGGCTTTCGAACAGGTGGATGCCCACGCAGCCACACCGCCTGCCGCGAGGCGATCGCCCTCGAGGTCTCCTCGCCTGGGATCGCGTGTGCGTGGTCGCGTCGTCTCGATTGCGGCGGACGCGATCCTGATCGACGTCGGCGCGAGGAGCGAGGCCGTGGCGGATGCGCGAGAGTTCCGTGACGAGTCCGGTGCCTCCACGGTGAACGTCGGCGACACGCTCGAACTCCACGTCGTGGAACTCAGCGAGCCCCTGGTGCTGGCGCGTGCCGCGCGGCGGCAGGGGCGCCCGTCGCTGGAAGCCCTGCGGCAGGCGCGCGGTTCCGGCCTGCCCGTTCGCGGCAAGGTGACCGAGGTCAACACCGGTGGGCTCGCGGTGAACGTGGACGGCGTGCGCGCGTTCTGCCCGCGCTCGCAGGTGGATGAGCAGCGCATCGAGGACATGGCCCCCTACGTGGGGCGGGTGCTCGAATTCCTCGTCACCGAGGTGGAGGAATCCCGCGCCCGCGTCGTGGTGAGCCGGCGCGCGTACCTCCTGCAACAACGCGGCGAACGCGAGCGCGAGCGAGTCGCGGCGCTCGCTCCCGGGCAGGAGCACGAGGGCATCGTCACCAGGCTCGAGCCGTTCGGCGTGTTCGTGGACCTGGGAGGCGTGGAGGGCATGGTGCACATCTCCGAGCTGTCGCACGCGCGCGTGCAGCATCCACGAGACGTGGTGTCCGCGGGCGAACATGTGAACGTGCGTGTGCTGGCCGTCGAGCCGGGTCGCGACCAGCGGCCGCGCGTGTCGCTGTCGCTGCGCGCCACGACCCCCGACCCATGGGCCGCCCTCGCCTCGCGCTTCGCCGTGGGCTCACGCGTCCCCGGCGTGGTCGTGCGGCTCGCGGATTTCGGCGCGTTCGTGAACCTGGCGCCTGGCGTGGACGGGCTGGTGCACGTGTCGCAGGCGAGCGACCACCGTATCCAGCACGTGCGGGATGTGCTTATCCCCGGCCAGGCGGTGGAGGTGGTGGTGCTCGCAGTGGAACCCGAGCGGAAGCGTATCTCGCTCTCGATCAAGGACGCGCAGGAGCGTACGGTCGAGCCCTCACGCTTGACGCGCGCCGAGCCGCGCGCCGCGGTGGTTCGCCCGGCTCGGCCGACGACTTCCGCGAGGCCGACCGCCTCCGCCGAGCCCGAGGCGCTCACCCCGATGCAGCTGGCGTTCCGGAAGGCGCGCGAGGAGCAGCGACGTCGCGAGCAGGGTCGTTGACTTCGAGTCCATTCGTTCCAACCCAGGAGGGATGAGTGTGGCGCGTTTCGTGATCCGGCTGGCGGTTCTGCTATCGCTTCACGTTCCCGCCGCGGAGCCTCGCGCGGCCGACGCGCCCGCAGACGGGCTCGCGTTCACCGCCGCACAGCTCGAGGAAGCTGCCGCGCTGCGCGAACGCGCGCTTCGCGACGACACGGGCTACGAGCTCTTGCGCTCGCTCACGAGCCGCGTCGGGCCACGCCTCGCCGGGACCCCGGGGGACGCGGCGGCCGTCGCGTGGGCCCAGGAGCAGCTTCGCGCCTTGGGATTTCAGAATGTGCGTGCCGAACCGGTGCGCGTGCCGCGCTGGCAACGCGGCGAATGCCGCGTCGAACTGGTGTCGCCATGGCCGCAGACCTGCTCCGCCGTGGCGCTCGGCGGCAGCGTCGCCACGCCCGACTCCGGCATCGAGGCGCAGGTCATCCCGGTCACGAACCTGGACGAGCTCGCGCGCATGGACTCGACGCGCATCCCGGGCCGGATCGTGTTCTTCACCGGCCGCATGGACCGGTCACCGGACGGCAGCGGTTACAGCCGCGCCGTCGCCGTGCGCGGTCGCGCCGCGGCCGAAGCCGGCCGCCGAGGCGCGCTCGCGGTGGCGATCCGCTCGGTGGGCACCGATCGCAACCGGCTCGCGCACACGGGCGCGATGCGCAACGAGGCCGGCGACTCGCGCATCCCCGCCGTCGCGCTCTCGAATCCTGATGCCGACCTGCTCGAAGACCAGCTCGCGAGCGGTCGGCCCGTGTGGATGCGCATCCGTAACTCCTCCGCGTGGGCGGACAGCGCGTGGTCGGCGAACGTGATCGGCGAGATCCCCGGCCGGGAGCGGCCGCGGGAGATCGTCGTGCTGGGCGCGCACCTGGACTCGTGGGACTTAGGCACGGGCGCCCACGATGACGGCGCGGGTGTCGCCATCATGACCGCCGCCGCGCGACTCATCGGCCGATCGCCGCTGCGCCCGCGCCGAACGATTCGTGTCGTACTGTTCGCGAACGAGGAGTTTGGACTCTCGGGCGCACGCGCCTACGCGCGCGACCACGCGGCCGAGGTCGAGCGGCACGTATTCGGCATGGAGTCCGATCTCGGAGCGTTTGCGCCCTTGGGGCTTCGCTCGCGCGTGCCTGCGGACCGACTGCCCGCGATCCGCGCCATGCAGGGCGTGCTGGCGCCGCTCGGGGTCCAATACCGCGGCAACGACGCGAGCGGCGACGCCGACGTCGGGCAGCTCGCGGCCGTCGGGGTGCCCGTCTGCGACCTGGACACCGACGCGTCGGAGTACTTCGACCTCCACCACACGGCGAACGACACGTTTGACAAGGTGGATCCGCTACTCGTGCGCAGGAACGTCGCGTGCTATGCGGTGCTGGCGTGGCTGGCGGCGGACCTGCCGGGCGGATTCGGGCGCGGGCCGAAGGGCCGCTAGGCACGGCTCCCGGGCGGGTGACTCGTGAAGCCGCGAGCGGTCCTCGAACGGAGCACCGGCCCCGCGTTCGGGGACCGGCGGGATCAGCCGGCGATCACCCGAGCCGCACGGGCCTCGCGCGTGCAATCGATCCACACGAACCACGCGAGCAATACCGGAAGTGTCCGATGAACATGGACCACCCTCCTGGGCTGGAGCCTACGCGCCCGCGTCGAGGATCCGGTGCGCCGCGCTCGTGATGGCGTGCACGGCCGGATGCGAGTCGCGTCGCTCGACCGTGATGGCGTGGAACGTGGCGCGGCAGTCGCCCGCGCGGCCGATCACGCGAAGGTCGAAGCGAGCGAGGGCCTGTGGCGCCGCGGCCTCGGGGATCGGCAGGAACCCGAGGCCGTCCGCGCCGGCCAGCGTCATGAGCGCGCCGTCCTCGTACTCCGCGATCACGCGAGGACGCACGCCGTGCGACTCGAACCACGGCTCGAGCGTGCGCCGCATCGCGGAGTGGCTCGCGGGCAGGAGCGCAGGTGCCCCGTGGAGTGAATGCGGGAAGCGCGCCTTGAGCCGGGTCGCGTGGCGTGGCGCCGCACACAGAACGATCGGGCAGCTGCCGAGCAGGTGATGGTGCGTCTTGACGGGGAACGAGCTCGGGGCAGGCTCATCCGCGAGCACCAGATCGAGACGATAGGCGGCCAGCTGGGCGAGCAGGTAGGTCGCGAGCCCCTCCTGGCAGGCCATCGAGACCTCGGGCGCCAGGTCGAACACGGGGCGCATGAACGCATGGCTCAGGGACTTGGGCACCGAGTCCGTGATTCCGATCCTCACTCGGAGCGGTGCGGCCACGCCGGGGTGGCGCAGCGAGTCGCGAAGCTCGTCACCGAGCGTGAAGATCT
>JAHFBX010000177.1 GCA_023249815.1 Candidatus Eiseniibacteriota bacterium | reverse complement strand
GTTGTACGTGGCGGACAGGCGGAGCGAGTAGCTCACGCCGCTCCAGGTCGACTCGGCGTCGAACAGGCCGTGCTTCTTCCGATCCTTGGCCGAGAAGTAGTTGAGCCCGCCGGCGAGTCCGATGCCCCAAGACGGTCCCGCCCACCACTCTTTTCCGAGGGCGAGATCGAGGGCCGGGCCCGACTTGGTCTCGTACTTCGTCTTGTCGTCATCGACCTTGAGAGTGAGTTTGCCGATCCCCGCCGAGAGGGACGCATAAGTGTTTTGCGGCAGGAACCAGGTGACGCCCGCCCCGACGGCGCCGGCGGAGAAGACGCCCTGCAGCTGCGTCGTCTCGTTGTTCCTGAGATCGTCGACATCGGGATCGCTGACCCTCCACCCCCACACGGTCAGGTGCGCGGCGAGTTTCTTGAAGACCTGTCCGCCGACGGCGAGGTCGCCTTCTCCCGCCGTCCCGGAGACCCTGAATGAGGACCCGTTGAAGTCGGTCTTCGCTCCGGCAGTCCCGGCTCCCGAGGTCCATCGGAAGTAGAAACCGTCGTGTGTCCGCGCCTCGCCCGCCGAGGCGGCTCGCGGCGTGACCGTTGAAGTGAACGCGATGATGATGAAAGTGAGAACGCACGCGATGCGGGCGCGCATCTTGACTCCTCTCGCACGGGGGGACCCGGTCGGTCCGGGGTCTCTGGGATCCACGAGCTTGGGCACCATGGGCGACGCATGGTAGGGAAGTTCGCGCGGGACGCAAGCGCGTCCGTAGGGTCCGGGGCAATGGACAGGCGCCATTTGCACGGCCGAACCCACGGCCATTAGTCTCGCGCGCCTGTCACCGGGACCACCCTGTCGTCTTGCGAGGAGCCTTGATGAGCCTGCGTCGTTCCCTGGCCGCCGCCGTCATGCTGGCTTCGATCCACCCGTCCGGCGCCCAAGCGGCCCCCTGGGGTCTCGCCCGCGGCGACTTCTACTCCGAACTCCGCGGCAGCTTCTTCTCCAGCGAGTCTTACTTCCGTAACGAGGACGAGAAGCGCACGTCCCTCGGCGCACGCTTCGACGAGCAGACCGTGACCTCCCACAACGAATTCGGGTGGAGGAAGAACACCACTCTCATTCTCGAGATGCCGTTCGTCTCGCGCACCGTGGTCCCCGACGGGGCCGCCGGACGATCTTCTGCCGGGCTCGGAGACCTGGGACTCGGCCTGCGTTACTCGCTGCATTCGGGTCGGCTGCCGATCGCGCTCGAGCTCGGCTGGACGGCGCCGCTCGGGACGAATCGTCGGCTCTTCCCCGGGACGTCGGGCTCGGGAGGCTTGGATGGGGGGGAACTCGAATCTCTCTCCTCGCAGACTTTCAGCGATCCCGCGACGTTCTTCTCGCAGGGGCTTCAGAGCCTCTCGGCGGGACTCGAAGTCGGCGGCGCCGCGGGTCGCAACGCGTACTGGACCGTGGGCACTGGCGTGAGCACGTTCTTCCTGACGCCAGATGGACGCGCGCTGCGGTCGATCGTCGAGACGCTCCTTCCCTTCCACCGCGGTCTCGGGCTTTCGCTCGACGACGTCGGCGGCAAGCCGGATCGGACGGCCGACTTCGCGACCGGCTCCGCCGAGCTTGGCATCTGGGTTCGGCCGCAGCTGCTCGTGAGCGGTGCCTTCCGCGGCGAGTGGTCGACCTACCAGGGCGGCGCCTACGATCGCCTCGCGGCGCCGGTGACCACGGCGAACGGCCCCGAGCTGAGCGTGCGCCGGTTCCTCGCGGGACCGCGGCTCACCTATCGCGTGGACGAACGCATGGACGTGTTCGCCGGCTCGTGGCACACGCCGGGCGGGCGCAACGCGCTGCACCTGGACCAGTACTACTGCGGCATCGCCTGGAAGCACACCGGCCTCGACCGCCTCGCGGGAGCCCTGGGCGGCACCAAGGCGCACTGATTCGCGGCGCGGCGCCAGGCGCCGCGTGCGAGGAGTCGTGATACCCGCCCACTTCGTCCGATTGCTCCGAGCCGCGGCCCGTCATCGAACGGGCCTCGTGCGGGGCATCGTGTGCGTGGCGTGCGCGAACGTCGTGCAGCTCTCGCAACCGCTCGTGCTCCGCCACGCCATCGACGACCTGTACGGCGGCGTCACCGCGGAGAAGCTCGGGCGCTACGCGCTGTTCGTGCTCGGCATCGCCGTGCTCGCGGGCATGTTCCGTTTCGGCATGCGGCACTGGGTCATCGGCATCTCGCGCCAGCTCGAGTTCGACATCCGGAACGAGTTCTTCGCGCACCTCCAGCGCCAGCCGCTCGAGTGGTTCCACCGCCGGCGGACTGGCGAGCTCATGTCCATCGCCACGAACGACATGGCGGCGGTGCGCATGATGCTCGGGCCCGGCGTCATGTACACCGTGAACACGCTCACCGTGGGCGTGCTGTCGCTCACGTTCATGCTCGCGATCAGCCCGAGGCTCACGTTGCTCTCGCTGCTGCCGCTGCCACTCGTGAGCCTGTCCGTGTGGTGGTTCGGCGACCGCATCCACCGCCGGTTCGAAGGCGTCCAGCAGCGCATGGCCGAGCTGAGCGCGCAGGTGCAGGAGAACCTCGCGGGCGTGCGCGTCGTGCGCGCGTTCGGCGCCGAGCCGCGCGAGGCCAGGCGCTTCGACGCGCTGTCCGAGGACTACCGCCGCGGGCATCTCGAGCTGATCCGCGTCAGCGGCGTGTTCCAGCCGTCGCTCGCGTTCTGGAGCGGCGTGGGCGCACTGCTCGCCATCTGGATCGGCGGCCGCGAAGTGATCTCGGGCCACATCACGCTCGGCCAGTTCGTGGCATTCACCGTCTACCTCGGCATGCTGAACTGGCCGATGGTGGCGCTGGGCTGGGTGATCAACATCTTCCAGCGCGGCTCGGCCTCGTTCCAGCGCATCACCAGCCTGTTGGAGGAGGAGCCTGCCATCACGAGCGCGCCGGGTGCGCGCGTCCCTGCGGAGCCGGCGCGTGGCGGGCTCGAGTTCCGCGACCTCACGTTCAATTATCCGGGCGCTCCCACGCCGGTGCTCCGGGGCGTCACGTTCCGCGTGCCGGCCGGGTCCACCGTGGCCATCGTGGGCCGGACGGGCTCGGGCAAGAGCACGCTGCTGGCGCTGCTTCCGCGGCTGTTCGACCCGCCCGCTGGCACCGTGTTCGTGGACGGCCACGACGTGCGTGGGCTGGACCTGGCGTGGCTGCGCGCCCAGGTGGCGAGCGTGCCGCAGGATCCGTTCCTGTTCTCCATCACGGTGGCGGCGAACATCGCGTACGGCGTGGAGCGCGAGGACGCCGGCGCCGTCGCGCGGGCGGCTCAGATCGCGCACCTGCACGACGACATCGCCAGCTTTCCGGACGGCTACCGTACGTTCGTCGGCGAGCGCGGCATCACGCTCTCGGGGGGGCAGAAGCAACGCACCGCTATCGCGCGCGCCGTGCTGCGCGACGCCCCGATCCTCCTGCTGGACGACTGCCTCTCCAACGTGGACACGCAAACGGAGGAGGCCATCCTCGAGGGACTGCGCGGCGAGATGCGGCGGCGCACGACGCTGCTCGTCTCCCATCGAGTGAGCACGGTTCGCGAGGCCGACCTGATCCTCGTGCTGGACCAGGGGCGCATCGTCGAGCGCGGACAGCACGCCGAGCTGCTGGCGCTCGGGGGCCACTACGCGGCGCTCCACCGCGCGCAGCAGCTCGAAGACGAGATCGCCGCGTCATGAGCGTGCACGACCCCGAGGAGGACGCCGGCCGGGCGTACGAGCACCGCCTCGCAGTGCGCATGTTCGCCTACCTGACGCCGTATCGCGGCCAGGTCGCGTTCGCGGTGATCGTGACGCTCGCCGCGGCGGGCGTGCAGCTCGCCTACCCGTGGCTCACGAAGGAGGCCATCGACCTCGGCATCCGCCACCGCGACACGTACGTGCTCGACCGCATCGCGCTCGCCTACCTGTCGGCGCTGCTGATCGGGATGGGCTTGGGTTACCTGCAGACTCAGATCATGCAGCGCGTCGGGCAGAACCTGATGCGCGATCTGCGCGCCCACCTGTTCCGCCACCTGCAGCGCCTGCCCGTGTCGTACTTCGACCGCCAGCCCGTCGGGCGACTCATGACCCGCGTCACGAACGATGTCGAGGTGCTGAACGAGATGTTCACCGCCGGCGTGGACGCGCTGTTCGGGGACCTCTTCATCCTGATCGGCATCGTCGTCGCGATGGCGCAACTCAACGTGGAGTTGCTGGTCGTCACGTTCTCGGTGCTGCCGCTCATGGTGCTCGTCACGCTCACGTTCCGCGTACGGGTCCGGCGCGTGTTCCGCGACGTCCGGAGCTGTGTCGCGAGGCTGAACGCGTTCCTGAACGAGAACCTCGGCGGCATGAGCACGGTGCAGCTGCTGGGCCGCGAGTCACGGAACCTCGGGGAGTTTCGCGATATCAATGCCGCGCACCGCGACGCGAACCTGCTCGCGAACCGCTATCACGCCGTGTTCTTCCCGCTGCTCGAACTGGTGAGCGCCATGGCGCTGGCGCTCATCGTCTGGTACGGCGGCCGCCAGGTCATGTGGACGGGCATCACGCTCGGCACGCTGGTGGCGTTCATCCAGTACACGCAGCGCTTCTTTCGCCCGCTGTCGGACCTGTCGGAGAAGTACGGCATCCTGCAGCAGGCGATGGCGTCGGCCGAGCGCATCTTCGAGCTGCTCGACACGCCCGTGGACGCCGCTGCGGTCCGCCTGCCGGGGGCGCGAGTCGCCGACGGGCACGGGCCGGGGGCGCGGATCACGGCAGCCGGCCTGCTGCCCGAGATCCCGCGCGTGGCGCACGTGGACGACGCGGATGGTGTGGGATCGGGCACCCGCGTGGAGTTCGACCACGTCTGGTTCGCCTACTCGGGCGAACGCTGGGTGCTGGAGGACGTGAGTTTCACGCTCGAGCCCGGCGAGCGGGTCGCAGTGGTGGGACCTACAGGCTCGGGCAAGACCACGCTCACGAGCCTGCTGCTCCGCTTCTACGCGCCGCAACGCGGCGAGATCCGGGTGAAGGGCCGCTCGCTCGCCGACTGGGACCCCGAGGCGCTGCGCCGACGGATCGGGCTCGTGCTCCAGGACGTGTTCCTGTTCTCGGGGACCGTCGAGGAGAACCTCACGCTCGGTGACCCCAACGTGGCTCCCGAGCAGGCGCGCGCCGCGGCGGTCGAGGTGCACGCCGACGCGGTGGTCAGGCGGCTGCCCGGTGCCTACGGCGCCCCGATCCGGGAGCGGGGCGCCACGCTCTCGGCCGGCGAGAAACAGCTGCTGGCGTTCGCCCGCACGCTGGCCCGCGACCCGGGACTGCTCGTCCTGGACGAGGCCACGTCGAGTGTGGATACGCACACCGAGCGACTGATCCGCTCGGCACTCCGCCGGCTCCTCGCCGGCCGGACGAGCCTCGTCATCGCCCACCGGCTGTCGACGATCCACGACGTGGATCGCATCGTCGTGCTCCACCACGGCCGGGTGCGAGAGACCGGGAGCCACGCCCAGCTCATGGCGGCGGGCGGGCTCTACCACCGCCTCGTTCAGCTCCAGTACCTGGGCGGAGAGGACTCGGAGCCGGCGGCCGTGACGACGCGGTGAGGCGCGTCCGTCCGCTGAGTGGCCCCTTCTCGCCGCGCGTCATGACGGGGAGAACAGATCCACCCGTCGCGACCCGAGCTCCGGATTGCAGCCTGCACGTCGCGGCGTCCGGGGCATGGTAAGGACGGTCGAATTCCGTTCGATGGTCGTTGACTGCCCTGCGGAAGCTGCCTAAACTCTGTTCTGTCACTCCGCTCTCCCCCTCTCTCTCCTCCGGAGGTGACTCCATGCAGTTGGGTCGCAAGATCCGTGACCTCCGGCTCCGCCGCGGACTCACGGTGCAGCAATTGGCGGAAGCCACTGGGCTCTCGAAGGGTTTCGTGAGCCAGGTGGAGAACGGCCGGACCTCCCCCTCGCTGGCCACGCTCCAGGACCTCGCGAAGTCGCTCGAGACCTCGGTGGCGTACCTCGTTGTGGAAGAAGGACTCGCGCCGTACGTCGTGCGCCGCGCCGAGCGGCCGAACATGAGCTTCAACGGTGATGGCTCACGGGTCGAAGTCCTGAGTGCCCAGCCCCGCCGGAACCTGGAGCTCCTGCAGGCCGAGTTGCCCGTTGGCGTGAGCACGAGCGACAAACGTCAGTTCCATCACGGCGAGGAGATCGTGCTGTGCGTGGAAGGACGCGTACGGCTCTCGTGCGGCGATCACGTCGTCTGGCTCGAGATGGGCGACTCCTGCCATTTCGACGGACGC
>JAHFBX010000176.1 GCA_023249815.1 Candidatus Eiseniibacteriota bacterium | reverse complement strand
CTCCTCGCCTTCGACGGAACAGGGCCCGGCCATGATCGCCAGCTGCACTCCGCCGATCGCCACGCGTCCCACGGAGATCACGGTGTCATGCGGATGGAACGCGCGGCTCGCCAGCTTGAATGGCCGCGCCAGCTTGCTCACGGACTCGACGGCAGGCCACTTCGCGACGTCGGCCCAGTCCATCGCCCCCGGCTCCCCCACGGCGGCGATGCGCACGCGGCCGTCGTGCTCGGTCCGATGCACGGCAAGGCCGGCCATGCGCAGTCGCGTCAGCACGCCGGCGGCGGCCGATTCGGGTGTGCCGGGCTTCAGGACCACGAGCATGGGGCGCTTACCTCGGAGCAACGAAACAGCCCACGCCGTTCGGCATGGGCTGGGAGATCGGGTTCGTGGGACTCGTCAACGGCTGAACGCGATCTCCCGGCCACGCCACCAAGCGCGCCAGTACCACGTCAGGACGAGAGCGGAGCGATCCAAGGCCGCCTCCAGGAGAACTGCCACACGAACGTGCAACGAGCGTAGCACCCTCGACTTGCGAGGGTCAAAGATCGCCCTGTGCCTCAGCGAACCACGACGAAACGCCGTGCGAGGCTGCCGCGGGCGGTCACGAGCCTCGCGACGTACGCCCCGGGAGCAAGCGCCACAGCGTTCTCGCCGCGGCCGTCCCATGGCACCGCGTTCCGGCCGGCGGCGAACCAGCCGCTCGCCAGCTCGCGCACGACGCGGCCGCCGAGGTCGTAGACGACGAGCGAGCCATGGCCTGCGGCGGGCAGCTCGAACGAGAACCTCGCTGCGCCACGCACGGGATTCGGGGACGCGCCGGCGAAGCGAAGGCCGGAGGTCGGGCCCGGCACCCCTGTCGAACCCGCGGGTGTCAGGAGATAGGCGCGCGGCTTGCCGTCGGGGCGCACGCCCTCGCCCACGATGGCGCCGTGCTCGTCGATGTCGGTGGCCGAGACGAGCAGCCAGCCGTTCCCCGCCGGCAGCAGCGTGTTCAGGTCCACCATCTGATCGTTGCTCCACAGGAACGCCACCTGCGTGCCGTCCTCGCGCGTGCTCGCCCCCACCAGCTGGTCCTGGTCGTTCAATCCGAACGCCGCGCTGTAGATGCCGCCCAGCGTGCCGAGGCTCTTCAATACGCCATCCGCCCACAAGAACCCGCGCGACGCGGGATCGTTCGGGCGCAGCATGGACCAGCCACAGACGTGCACGAGCTCGTTCACATCGTGTGCATGGCTCGCGGGTCCGCCGAGCGTGCCGAGGTCGTAGAGCGGACTCCCGGGCTTGCCGAGGAACGCGTGGTACTCGTCGTCGCCCGCGATGAGACTCGTACCGACGATGTCGCCCCACGCGTTAATGGCGAGCGCGCGGCCCTGCGAACCACCCAAGGTGCCGAGCTCGTGGAGCACGCCGTCTCGCCACCAGAACGGGCGCTCGCGTCCGAGCCCGTCATATGCCGAGCCCACGATCGTGCCGGCATCGTTGATGTCGCTGGCGTCGCTCACGACGCCGCCGAACGTGCCGAGGTCGGTCATGCCCGAGACGTCCCAGCGGAACGCCCGTTGCCACGTGAGCCCGGGCTGGTAGGCCCAGCCCACCACGACGCCCAACGAGTTCACGGCGCGCGCCAGACTCTGCGTGCCACCGAGCGTGCCGAGGTCCAGGACCTCGCCGTGGTCGTTGACCATGGCGTGAACGAAGCTCGAGCCGAAGACGAACGAGTAGCCTGCCACCACGCCGGTGCCCGAGAGCGAATATGCGCCGCTGCCGCGCACACCGCCCAGGCTGCCCAGATCGGTGATGTCGTAGAGCTCGGCGCGTGACGACGCGGGGAACGCGACCAGCGCCATCGTGGCGACCGTCGCCAGGCGGGCGATTCGGGCGTCCATACGGGCCTCCCCCGGTTCGTGACCGCGGCCTCCCTGCCATCCCGAGCACGGCGCTCCGGACCGCGGGAACACTAACGCCGAAGCGCGCCGCGCGCCACGTGGGATTCTGGGGCCGTCACGGCGGGGCCGGGCCGCCGAAGCGCAGCCCGCGCCGCAGGTCGAGCGCTCGTCCCCGAATACCGCAGACTGCGCGACACGGTCTCGCGAAGCAGGCCCCAGAGATCCTGAAGCACGAAGTCCGTGAGCGCGATGCAGTCGTCGCGGCGGAAGTCCCACGGCGCGAAACCCGAGAACACGAAGCGATTGGTCTGGTGGCCGTGGTACCAGGTCATGGTCGGTGAGGGCGTGCGCCGGAGCAGGATCGAGCGCGCCTCGTAGATCGTGTCGAGTACGGACGCCATCGAGATCCCTGGGCCGGACGGGTCCACGTCCTCCTGGATGTCGTTCGGCTCGATCAGGTACTCGCAAGTAATGCTCGAACGGTAGTAGAGCGAACCCTGGCGAGCGAACCTCGTCGGTGGGATGGGGTCGAGCGTCGGTTCGCGGTAGCGCATCTCGGCGGGCAGCCGCCGGTAGTCCGGCGCGGTGAGTGACTCGCTTGTCCAGGTGTCGTCGTGCGTCCATGGCGATTCGGCGATCTGGTCCGCGCGAGGCGCCCGGACGACGAACGCGTTCGCGATCGTCGCGGTGAACGCAGACTGCCAGTGGGCGGCGTCGTACATGACGCGACCCTGGACGAGTTCGCCGAGCGAGTTGCTGTAGACGCGCCCGTAGGTGTCATCGTTCTTCTGACGGTTGTACGGGTCCACCACGACGGTGCCGGCGCCGCCCCCGCACAACCACACGCGACCGCCGATCCCCAGGTACGCCCCGAGCGAGCTCGCGCGGCCGGCCGTGCTCATGAAACGGAGCGCGGGCATGGGGAGGTTGCCCATGACATCCGGGTAGGACGCGGCGAGCCGGTCCACCATCCACACGACGTGGCGATACTGGGCCAGGCGCGAGAGCTTCACCGCGTTGATTGGATTCTCGAGACCCAACCGCGTGCCGAGCGTGTCGAACGCGTACCCCGCGAACACGCCGGGTGGGCTCAGCACGCCCGCGGGCGGCTCCCGCGTGGCACGCCATGGCACGCCGCCCCGCGCGTAGAGGAACGTGTCGAGCTCCGCGGCGCTCGGCCACGGTGATTTGTAGAAGTCGAGCGTGCCGTCCTTCGCCAGCTTGTCCGGCTCCATGCGTGTGTCGTCCACGATCAGGAGGTCGTTCTCGAACGTCGGGGCCACCATGAGGATCTCGACCACGCCGAGGCTCGAGAGGCCGTTGTTGTCGGTGGCCTCGATATAGAGGAAGTGTTGGCCTGCCGGGAGCCCCTGGAACGTGCACGACGTCGTGAGCGGGCTCGGGAGGCTCCAATGCTGGATGTCCGTGTTCTCGTCGGTGCGCTGCGTGTCATCGTCGAGTCTTCGGAGATCCACCGCCCAGCGATAGGATTGGATCGCCGAGCCCGGTGAGGAGCTCGCGTCCCAGTTCACATTGAGACTCGAGCCCGTTCCCGCCTCGATCCGCACCCAACGCAGCGGATCCGCCGTGTAGCCGCCGCTCTCGTACGTGAAGTCGATGATCGTGTTGAAGATGTGGATGCGCGGCCCGATCGACGCGGCGAACGTGACGTACATCTGGAGCATGTTGTCGAACAGCGAGAACACCGGCGAGTAGGCACCCGCCTCGTCGAACGCGACGACCGCGAACAGGTACTGCCGGCCCGGCGTCAGGTTCGTGAACCGGACGAACGTGCTGTCCGCGCCCGAGGAATCCCAGTCGGCGAAGCGGCCTGGCCCCTCCCGGCGCCGCAACGAATCGGGATCCGAGAGCAGGATGCGATTCGTGGGTTCGTCGAGCGAGATCAGCTTGTGGCGGTAGTACACCGGCTTATCGTGGAACTGGCCGTCGGGATCGTCGCCCTCCCAGCGGACGTACACGGACGGCACGATGGCCGCCTGCAGCAGGCCACTCGGGATCGGCGCGCGGATCGCCACGCTCGGCGCCACCGTGTAGCTGTAGAACGACCGGTGCTTGGGTGCCGAGTAGGCGCCGTCGTCATCTACGGCGCGCAGCACGAGCACATGGAAACTCGTGGACCGCGGCACGGGTCCCGGCACGCCGTCGGGATCCGTCGCGCGGAAGAAGATCAGCTCCTCTGAGCGCTCGGTCTTCACCCACACGCTGTCGGTGGCCGTGGGGTCGATGCAGTACTCGTACCCCTCGACCCGGCCGTCGGCGTCGTCTCCCGACCAGAAGACGCGGTAGGCGTAGAAGTTCGGATCGCGCGGGTTGGCGCCGATCGGCGCGCGTGTGAACTCCACCGAGGGCCGCCGGTTGGGGTTCAGGATCCCTGAGACGGGCTGCACGCAGCCCGCGGCGGCGAGCGAGACGAGCGAAAGCGCGATGGACAGGTGACGCGCCGAGCGAACTGGCACTCGCGGCTCTTTCAGTGGGGACCCCGGTACTCGTCGCGCGGATACTACACACGCAGCCTCATGTGCGCAGCACCCGATCTGAGCCCGGGCGACCACCTGCGCCCGGGTTCAGCCGGGCTCAGCGCGGAGCGCCCAGCCCTACCGCTCGCGGCCCCGCAACGCCCGCTGGTGCAGCCAGGCGTCCGCGAGCGTGATCGCGAGCATCGCCTCGGCGACGGGCACGACGCGCGGGCAGATGCACGGGTCGTGGCGGCCCTCGATCGCCACGGTCTCGGTGCCGCCCTGCTTCTTCGCCATGACCTGCGGCTTGCCGATGCTGGTGGCCGGCCGCACCGCGACGCGCACGACCACTTCGTTGCCGTTCGAGATGCCGCCCGCGATGCCGCCCGAGAAGTTGCTCGTGTAGCGCTCGCCGTCGAACACATCGTTGGTCTGCGAACCGCGCAGCGCCACGATGCCGAACCCACCGCCGATCTCGACGCCCTTCGTGGCGGGGATCGAGAGCATCGCGGCGGCGAGCGCCGCGTCCAGCTTGTCCATCGTGGGGTCGCCCCAGCCCATGGGCACACCACGCGCCACCAGCTCCACCACGCCGCCCACCTAGTCCTTCTCGTCGCGCACCTTCTCGATCAACGCCTGCATGAGCACCGCGGCGTCGGCATCGGGGCAGCGCACGGGGTTCGCCTCGACGAGCGTCCAGTCCCGGTCGTGCGCGTCCACGCTGCCCACTCGCACCGTCCCGCCCACCACGTTCACCCCCACCGTCGCGAGCGCCGCGCGCGCCAGCGCGCCCGCGGCCACGCGGCCCACCGTCTCGCGGCCCGACGAGCGGCCGCCGCCGCGATGGTCACGCACGCCATACTTCTCGAACGTCGCGTAGTCGGCGTGGCCCGGCCGGAACACATTCTTCAGCGTGTCGTAGTCCTTCGAACGCTGGTCGGTGTTCCGCACCAGCATCGCGATGGGCGTGCCGAGACTCACGTTCTCGAACACGCCGGAGAGGATCTCGACCTTGTCCGCCTCCTGGCGCTGCGTCGTGATCGCGCTCTGGCCGGGGCGGCGCCGGTCCAGCTCGTGCTGCACCGCTTCGGCATCCACGCGCACGCCCGGCGGCATGCCGTCCACCACGACGCCCACGGCGGGGCCGTGCGACTCGCCGAACGTGGTGACGCGGAACAGCCGGCCGAACGTGGAACTCATGCGCGCCGGCGCTTTCCGCCCGAGCGCGGCACGCTGGACCGCGCGGCCGCCTGCTTCACCGCCTCGATCGTGCGCTTCCGATACGCTTGGTGATCCTGGACCAGCTTCTCGAACTGGAACAGGTAGGTGGGCCGGATGTCGGCGCGCGCATCGGGGATCAGCCCGGCGACCTTGTTCCAGGTCACGATGTCTTCGCCGGTGTGATCGAAGAACAGCTCGGCGTGGAGCACGCCGCGGTTCACGAGCGCGCCGAGCATCTCCCAGTAGGACGTGGTCATGCGGAACCAGCGATCCTCGTCCTCGTTCGAGAGGTAGCGTGACTTGATGTCGGCCCAGGTCGTGGGCTTGTATTGCGACATGAACCACTTGCGAGCCTGCCGCAGCTCGGGGTCGCGGCGGATCTCATAGAGGCGAAGCAGCAGTTCCGCGTCAGCGTGCGTGGGCTTGCGCATGGCATGTTCTCCGAGGGGTTCCAGTCGTTCGTGCGCGGCTCATTCGGGTTTCCAGTCGGGCAGCCGGCCGGGCGTCCATGGGGCGCCCGCCGCGTCCGCGCGCTTGCCGAGCGCGTCCAGCCCGTCGAGCGCGCCTCGAAGCTTCGTAATTGTGCCCTGGAGCGAACCGGCCACGATGTCGTACGCATGCTGGTGCGAGCCGGTGGGCGCGCTGGTCGAGGTCCAGCTGCCGTCCACGACGCGGCCGATGCGGTCCGACAGCGAGGGCGGCGTGGGCTCGTTGTGGCGCGCCACCTCGCTGTCGCCATTCAGCTCGATGTAGATGCTTCGAAGCTCGGCGAGCAATCCCTTCGCTTCGAGTCGCATGGCGCCGGCATCGCTCGAG
>JAHFBX010000175.1 GCA_023249815.1 Candidatus Eiseniibacteriota bacterium | reverse complement strand
CGGGGTCTTCCGTCGGCCGACGGCTGCCGTGCCGTGCGCTCAGGTACCGGCGCGGCGATCTCGGCGAGGAGCGCAACCGCCTGCCGGTTCGAGCTGAGTGCGTCCGGTCCGAACTTTTCCTCTTGACCGATTCGCGAGCGCCGCTCCGCATGTTCCGTCGGATTCTTCAGGGCGGCATACCAGCACGAGCAGGATGCGCGCTGATCGCCTGATTCGGTCCAAGATCGAAAAGTTCTCGCGCGAACTCGCTCGAATCGCTCTGCGCGGACCCATGGAAGCCGATTTCGCCCGTGCTACAAACAATGTAGCCGCCGCCCCTCGGCGCTCGCCCCCGTCGAGGAGTCCGTCATGCCGAGCTACTCGCTCTCGCATCTCGCGGATGCCGCGCTGCTCCGTGGTCTCTCGACACTCGTCGCCCAGGACCGCATCACCACGGCCGAACTGCTCGCACACCTGGCCGAGGTGGATGCGCGCCAGCTCCACCTGCCGGCGGCGTATCCGTCGCTCAGTGACTACTGCGTCAGGCATCTTCACTGGTGCGAGCAGGCGGCCTACAAGCGGATCCGTGCCGCACGCGCGGCACGCGAGTTCCCCGCGCTCCTCACCGCGATCGCCGACGGCCGGCTGCACCTGAGCGCCGTCGTGATGCTCTCGGCACACCTCACGCCGGAGAACGCGGACCAGCTGATGTCGGCGGCGGCACACCGGACCAAGGCCGAGATCGAGGTGATGCTCGCGGAGCACTTTCCGCGGACGGAGCGGTTGGGGCTCGTCCACGCCGTCGGTGCGTCGGCGCCGGTTGCGACATCTGTGTGCGACCAACTGTCCCCGGGGACAGTTGTGCCAACACGCTTTGAGACCCACGCGCCGACAGGGTCCGTCGCACCGGTCGCGCAGCGGCGCTACGAGTTGCGCGTCACCCTGAGCGCGGAGGTGCACGCCAAGCTCCAGCACGCGCAGGACATGCTGAGTCACCAACTCCCCTCGGGAGACGTCGCACAGGTGCTCGAACGCGCACTCGACTCCCTGATCCAGAAGCTCGAGCACCGGAAGTACGCCGCGACCTCGAAGCCGCGCGCAGCACGGGCGATCAAGGGCGGCCGCCATGTCCCGGCGAGCGCCCGCCGAGCGGTCCGCGAGCGAGACGGAGAGCAGTGCACGTTCGCGAGTGAGGCCGGGCACCGTTGCGAGGCTCGGAAGTTCCTCGAGTACGACCACGTCGTCCCGGTCGCCCGCGGCGGTGAGTCGACCGTCGCCAATCTCCGCCTGCGTTGTCGGGCGCACACCAGTACACGGCCGAGCGCACGTACGGAGAGCAATTCATGCGGAACAAGCGCGAGGAGGCAAAGGAACGCTCCGCCGAGCGGAGAAGAGTGGAGGGCTGCGCCGAAGAACTGAAGCCCTACCTGCAGAAGCTCGGGTTCCGCGCGCAGGAGATCCGCCGAGCGGCGGAGCACTGTGTGACGCTCACGGGCGCGTCACTCGAAGCGCGCGTGCGAGCCGCGTGCCGGATGCTGAGCCGGGTGCCACCTTCTCGCCCGGCCGCCGCGGCCGCGACGTGAGTCAGCCGAACCGCCGCTCGAGCTCCTGCACGAACGCCATGAGCTGCACCTCGCGGCAGTGTTCCAGCTTGACGAACGTGCGGGCGCGTGTCGCGCGCTCGTGCGCCGTGTCCGGTGCGGCGAGCACCTGCTCGATGCCGTGGGCGAGTGCAGCCGGATCGCCGGGCGGCACGACGATCGCAAGATCGCGTTCACGCAACAGGTCCGCGGCGAAGCCGGTGCCGGCGTAGACGACGGGCCGGCGGGTCGCGAAGTACTCGAACGTCTTGGCCGGATAGACGATGTCGTTGAGCGTGGGCGTGGGCTTGGTGTGGTTCACGAGTACATCGCTCGACAGGTAGTGCTCGCGGAGCGCGGCTCGGTCCGTCTCGTAGCGTGCCATGCGCACGTTTGTGGGCCCGCCGTTCGCGAGCCGTGCCTCGATCGCAGGCCGTTCGGGCCCGTCGCCCACCAGCACGAAATCCGCTTGCGGCAGGCGGCGGGCCACGTCCAGCAGGATGCCGATGTCGTGGTTGTAGCCCATGAGGCCGATGTAGCTGACGCGCGGGCGCGAGGCGGCGGGTCGCGGCGGGCTTTCCGCGAACGCGTCCAGGAACTCGCGCGTCACGCCGTTCGAGAGCGTCACGAGGCGGTCGTCGCGCACTCCCTGCCTGCGAAGCACGCTCGAGAGGCCGGCGGTGGCGCCAATCACGAGATCGGCGCGGCGCAGGTGCCAGAGCATGGCACGCTCGAGCAGGCCGAGCAGCGCCCGCGACGCGCCCCCCGGGGAGACGCTCTCGCGCGCGTAGGCCCAGGTGAGGTCACGCACGTCCCACGCGTGCCGCGCGCCGCGCGCTCTCGCCCACCACCACGCGAGCGGTCCCAGGAACATGCTCGGCGTGGTGACCAGCACCACGTCGGGGCGCCAGCCACGAACCCCGTTGACCAGGCGCAGGCTCATCCCGATCTCTCGCAGTGCGCGGCGCACGAGCGAGGCCTCGTGCGGCCGGAACGCGAGATCGCGATGTACGGCGAAGCCGCGCGCGGCGTCGGCGGCACGCGGATCGAACGCGGCGAAATAGGACGGATCGGGATATCCGGGCTGGAGCGTGGCGACGCGCAGCTCGAATCGCTCGGACAAGGCCATGGCCATGGCACCGGCGCGGTTGGCGCCGGCCGAGGTCTCCGGCGGGAAGAACTGGCTCACGAGGAGTACGCGCATCTCAGGCCCCGTCCGACATCGCGCGAGGAGCGCCCGAGACGCGCTGGTAGAGTGCGATCAGGCCGGCGGCCTCGCGCTCCCAGTGGAGTTCCTGTTCGACGGCGGCTCGCCCCTTCTCACCCATCCGCGCCGCGTCCTCGGGGTTCTCCAGCAATCGCTCGATCTCGGCGGCGATCGCGCCCGCATCGAGCGGATCCACGAACGCGCCGGCGCCGTTGACGATCCGCTCCCACGCCGGGAAGCGTGACGCGACGACGGGAAGTCCGGCCGCCATGTACTCGAACAGCTTGATGGGCAGCGAGTCGAGGTGGTTGGGGACGGGGTGCAGCACGAGGAGCCCGACGCGCGAGGCCGCGAGCGCCAGCGCCACTTGCTCGCGCGTGCGCCAGCCGAGCCAGCGCGTGCGTGACCATCCGGGTTCGGCCGCGAGCTGGTGTTCGAGTCCGGGTGGGTCGAACCGGCCCACAAGCCACAGCTCGGCGCCGAGCGAATCCTTCACGCGGCCGATGGCGCGCACCATCTCGCGCACGCCGCGGATCTCGTTCAGGCCGCCCAGGTAGAGCACGACGGGACGTCGCGCGGCGTAATCGCCAGGCGTCGCCGCCGCGAACTCGGCGAGCAACGGGAAGTTGCGCAGCACGATCGTGCGCCCGGGCGGGAAGCGGCTCGCGATGCCCGGCGTCACCGTGACCACGCCGTCCAGGCACGTGCACGCGGCACGCTCGAGCAGGTCCACGACGGCCGCGACCAGGGCGCGCAGCGGCCCCGGCAGGTAGTGCTTGCTCCGGATGTCCTTGGGCAGGTTCTCGTGCGCGTCATAGATCACGCGCCGGCCGAGGAGTTTCATGAGCAGCGCCCAGGGCAGGAGCTCGGGGTCGTGCACGTGGATCACGTGCGCGCGCGACCGCCAGCCCGCGCGGAACACGCGCCACGCCGTGCGCGTCGCGCGCTCGCCGCGGCCGCCCGGACGCGGCACGGCCGCGATGCGCACGCCGTCGCGCGACACGTCCACGTCGTGCGGCGCCACCAGCGTCACGTCGTAGCCGGCGAGCGCGAGCGTTCGGCACTCCTTCCAGAAGATGCGCGTGTCGAACGCCTCGTGCGTGGAGGTCAGGTGCGCCACGCGAATGGGGCCGCTCACCTGTTCCGCGACCAGGGCCACGGCGCTCACGCGAAGTCCGCACCGGTGCGGCGCGCCCACTCGACCAGGTTGACCCAGCGCCAGGCACGGAAATCGCGCCGCGCGCCGCGCTCGCGGATGGCGCGCCACTCGGCCCTGAGCGCCGCGCCGCGCAGCACTGGGATCTTCGCCAGCGACTCGTCGGCGAGCAGTCGCTCGACGCGGGGCGAGAGCTCGCGCCACCACAGGTGTTCGGGCGCCGCGAACCCGATCTTGTCACGTCGATCGAGGATCGCATCGGGGACCAGTCCGCGCATCGCGCGGCGGAACACGGCCTTCGATGTGCCGTCGCGGTCGATGAGGTACTCCTCGGGCAGGCTCAGCACGAATCGCGCGAGCTCGGGCGTGAGGAACGGCACGCGGCTCTCGATCGAGTGCGCCATGGAGTTCCGGTCCTCGTAGCGGAGCAGCATGGGCAGGCTCGAGTGCGTGGTGGCGCGCAGCAGCTGATCGCGCAGCACCTCGCGGCCCTGGCCGTACGTGTACTTGGCGGGCGCCAGCCGGACGCCACGCGAGACGAACCAGTCGCGATTCAACCACGCGGGTGTCAGCTCCTGGCCCACCATGCGACGAAGCGGCGCCTGGAGTGCCGGCGGTACGAGGAACTCGCCAGCCCAGAGCGGCAGCGGGCCGCGTCCCGGGCCGCGCCGCGCGCGGCTGGCGTAACTCATCGCCTCGACGAGCCGGCCCTGGCGGACGAGCGACGCGAGCCGCGCCGCGGCGAACGTGTGATAGCCGCCCAGTAGCTCATCGGCGCCCTGGCCGTCGAGCATGACCTTGATCCCGGCTTCACTCGCGGCCTGGAACACGCGGTACTGCGCGTGGATGCTCGTGCTCCCGAACGGCTCGTCCTGCGCGCGCAGCAGCGCGTCCAGGTCGGCGCTCAGCTGCGCCGGCGTCGCCCTGGTCTTGTGCACGGTGGCCCGGCAGGCCATGGCGGCGACGTCCACCCAGCGCTCCTCCGAGAGCTCGGTGTCGTCGGCCACGAAGCTGAACGTGTGGAGCTCCAGGTCGGGCTCCAGCGCGCGCATGGCCATGACGATCGCGCTGGAGTCGATGCCGCCCGAGAGCGCGGCACCCACGGGCACGTCGCTCCTGAGGTGGAGCCGCACGCTCTCGATGAACCGCGCACGCAGCTCCTCGGCCGCCTGCTCGAATGTGCCCGCATAGCGTTCGCCGGGCGCGAGCTCCCAGTAGCGCACGGGCGTCGAGGCGCGCGCGGTGTCGAGGCGCACCTCCATCCAGTGGGCCGGCGGGCACGCGCGCACGCCCTCGAACAAGGTGGCATCTCCATGATCGGTGAGGCCGAAGCGCAGGTAGTCGTAGACGCGCTGCGGATCCACGCGACGCGAGACGCGCGGCAGGCTCAACAACGCCTTGGGCTCGGAGGCGAACGCGAACCCGCCGTCCCACGCGGAGACGTGCAGCGGTTTGATGCCGAACGTGTCACGCGCGAGCAGGAGCCTCCGCTCGACCGTGTCGAGGATGGCGATCGCGAACATGCCGACGAGCCGCGGTAGCACGGCCACGCCCCAGGCTCGGTAGCCCTCGAGCAGCACTTCGGTGTCGGAGCGCGAGCGGAATCGCACACCGGTGGCCTCCAGCTCGGAGCGGAGCTCGAGGTAGTTGTAGATCTCGCCGTTCAGCATCAGATGGTGTCGCCCGTCGCGACTGCTCATGGGCTGCCAGCCAGCCTCCGAGAGATCGAGGATCGAGAGCCGGCGGTGCCACAGCACGGCGAGCGCGTCGGGCGTGATGCGCGACGCGTCGCGGTCCACGCTCAAGCCGTCGCGCGAGAGCACGGCGATGCCGAAGTCGTCGGGCCCACGATGCGCGAGCTGTTCGCCCCAGCTCCGCACGACGTCGGCGGCGTCCCCCAACCGTCCGACGTAGCCCGCGATGCCGCACATCAGCTCACCTCGAGTGGGCGCTCGGCACGCGCTAGCACGCACATGCGAACCGGGATAGGCTGTTCGTGGGCGGTCACGGTCGTCTCCACCGGAGGGCGTCTGAGCCTCGCGGTCCTTGCTGGTCAGCTTCCGGGCGCCGACGGCGCCCTTCCCACGGCAGTGCCTGGGTTGCGTGAGGTTCCCCCGGTCAGGTTCACATGAAGGGCTTCGGCATGGAAGTCAGCGGTCCTCCCGCGGAGCCGGCACCGGAGCGTGATCCGTCCCCGAGCGAGCCAAGCGCGGGCTCGTGGACGCGGCGGCTGTTGAGCGCGTGGTTCCCCACGCCCGGGTCGTTCACGCGCAGTGTCTTGACGCTCATGACAGGCACCACGCTCGCGAACGTGATCCCCGTGGCCGTCTCGCCGGTGCTCACCAGGCTCTACTCGCCGTCCGACTTCGGGCTGTTCGCGCTCTACGCGGGAGTCGCCGCACTGCTCTCGGTCGCCGCGACGGGACGCTACGAACTGGCGATCGTGCTTCCGGCCGATGACGCGGATGCGTTCGAGTTGCTCGGGCTCTCGCTCGCGCT
>JAHFBX010000174.1 GCA_023249815.1 Candidatus Eiseniibacteriota bacterium | reverse complement strand
GTCCAAGCTCGAGCGGTTCGTGTACGCATCATCCTCGAGTGTCCACGGCGACGCCGAGAGCTATCCGACGAGCGAGAGCGTGCTGCCGCGTCCGTTCTCGCCCTATGGCGTCACGAAGCTGGCAGGCGAGCACCTGACGCTGCTCTACGGCCGCAACTTCGGACTGCGTGTCGCGGCGCTGCGCTACTTCACCGTGTACGGGCCGCGGCAGCGACCCGACATGGCGTTCCATCGCTTCTGCCGCGCCATGCTCGCGGGCGAGCCGATCACGGTGTACGGCGATGGCCGCCAGTCGCGCGATTTCACGTTTGTCGCCGATGCGATCGAGGCGAACGTGCGCGCGTGGAAGGGCGCGAAGCCGCAGGGCGTGTACAACATCGGCGGCGGATCGCAGGTCGAGGTCGTGGAAGCTATCGCACTGCTGGAGAAGAGCTTGGGGCTGAAGGCTCGCGTGAACTTCGAGCCTCGCCCGGCGGGCGATCCATTGCGCACGCGCGCCGATGCCTCGCGGCTCGCGGAGGATCTCGGCTACCGGACGACCGTGAGTATCGCGGACGGCCTCGCCGCCGAGGCCGAGTGGGCGCGCTCCTTGTATGGACGGGTTCGGTGAGCGAGACGACGACCCGCGCAAGCAGGGATCCGCGCCTTTCCGTCGTCGTGCCGGCCTACAACGAGGTCGAGAGCCTACCCGAGCTGCACAAGGAACTGCTCGAGGCACTCGGCGCGCTCGGCATGAGCTGGGAGATCCTCTACGTGGACGACGGCTCGCGCGACGGCAGCGACCGCGTCATCGAGGAGCTGTGTCGCACGGAGCCGCGCGCGCGCGGCATCCTGCTGTCGCGGAACTTCGGCAAGAGCGCCGCGCTCGCGACCGGGTTCCAGGCGGTGCGCGGCGAGTTCGTGTGCACGCTCGACGCCGACCTGCAGGACGACCCGCATGAGCTGCCGCGCCTGTTCGCGGCGCTCGAGGGCGGGCTCGACCTGGTCTCGGGCTGGAAGTTGAAACGCCGCGATCCCATCACGAAGCGCTGGCCGAGCAAGCTGTTCAACCGGGTCACGAGCATCGTCGCCGGCGTGCGGCTCCACGATTTCAACTGTGGCTACAAGCTCTACCGTCGCGAAGTGGTGGACGCGATCGAGGTGTACGGCGAGCTGCATCGCTTCCTGCCCGCGCTCGCGCATTGGCGGGGGTTCCGCGTCGGCGAGGTGGGCGTGAACCATCGCGCGCGCCGGTTCGGACAGTCCAAGTTCGGCGCGGCGCGATTCGTGAACGGGTTTCTCGACCTGCTGACGGCCGCGTTCATCTCCACGTCCGCATTGAAGCCGCTGCACGTGTTTGGCCGCATCGGGCTCGGGTTCTTCCTGCTCGGCAGCGGCCTCGCGGTGTGGTTCGTCGTGCAATGGCTCCAGGGTGAGCCGCTGCGCGTTCGCCCGCTCATGCTGGCCGGTGCGGCGTGCGTGCTGCTCGGCATCCAGTTCATCCTCATGGGGCTCCTGGGCGAGATGATCGCGCACCAGTCCGCCCGTGATGAGTACCCGGTGCGCCGCCGCTTCAACCTCGACCGTCCATGAAGGCATTCGTCCTGGCGGGCGGACTGGGCACGCGGTTGAAGCAGCGCTTCGGCGATCTTCCGAAGTCGCTCGCACCGCTCGGCGGCAAGCCGTTCCTCGTGCGACAGTTGGAGTGGCTCGCGGGCCATGGCATCCACGACGCGGTGCTGCTCGCTGGGCACGGCGCCGACTCCCTGCGCGGCGAGCTCGGCACGCGCGTCGCGGGCGTGGCGCTCGAATGGTCGGTGGAGGAGCAACCGCTCGGGACGGGGGGGGCGCTCAAGCTGGCGTCTCGCTTCGTGGACGGACCCGCGTGGGTGTTGAACGGCGACACGCTCGCCGAGGGCGACCCGTGGGCCCTCGAGCGCGACCGCTGGGAGGCCGGTGCGATCGGCGCCGTGGCGCTCTACCACGTCGCCGACGCGCGCTCGCGCGGCCGCGTCGAGGCAGGCGACGACGGTGTCATCTCGCGATTCGTCGAGAAGGACGATCACTGGACAGGTGCGGCCTGGGTGAACGGCGGCGCGTATGCGTTCCAGCCGGCGCTGTGGCGAGAGCTCCCCGAGGGCGCGTCGTCGCTCGAGCGCGACGTGCTGCCGCGGCTCGCGGCGCGAGGCCGGCTCGTGGGCCGGCGCTGCCCTGGCCGGTTCTGGGACATCGGCACGCCCGAGGACTGGGAACGCGCCGAGCGGGAGCTGGCGCGTTGAAGCCGGTGATCCGCTACTACCGGGCGCGCGCGCCGCTGCGGCTGTCGTTCTGCGGCGGCGGCACCGACGTGTCGCCCTATCCGGAGGAGCACGGCGGCTGCGTACTCTCGGCGACGATCAATCACTACGCGTACGCTTCACTCCGCCCGCGCCGCGACCCCAGGCTCACGCTGGCGTCGCTCGACTACGACGTGGTGGCGAAGTACGAACACGCTCGCCGCGTGAAGTTCGACGGCCAGTTGGACCTGCTCAAGGCCGCGGTGCGGGCGTTGAAGGTCCGTCGCGGCGCCGACCTGTGGACGCACTCCGACGCGCCCCCCGGGTCCGGGCTCGGCGCGTCGAGCACGCTCATGGTGGCGCTGCTCGCCGTGCTGCGCGAATGGCTCAAGCTGGATCTCTCGCCCTACGACCTGGCCGAGCTGGCCTACCGGGTGGAGCGCGTCGACCTGAAGCTCGCGGGCGGGCGGCAGGACCAGTACGCGGCATCATTCGGCGGGTTCAACTTCATCGAGTTCGGCCGCGACGGCACGGTGGTGACGCCGCTCCGGCTGCGCCGCGACACGCTTGAGGAGCTCGAGTACCGGCTGCTGCTCTGCTACATGGGGCAGACGCGGCAGAGCGCGCACATCATCGAGCGGCAGACGAAGAGTTACCGGGCCGGGCGCTCTGCCACGGTGAAAGCCCTGCACGCGCTCAAGCTCCAGACCGTCGAGATGAAGCGCGCGCTGCTGCTGGGGCACGTGGACGGCTTTGGCGAACTCCTTCACGCGGCCTGGCTGCACAAGAAGCAGTTGGCCGAGGGCATCTCCACGCCGCAGGTGGACAAGATGTACACCGTCGCGAGGCGCGAGGGCGCACTCGGCGGCAAGATGACGGGCGCCGGCGGCGGCGGTTACTTCCTGTTCCTCACGCGCTTCGACCGGCGCCACCGCGTGGCCGCGGCGCTCGAGAAACTGGGCGGGCAGGTCGTGCCGTTCCAGTTCGAGCCGCGCGGCGTGCAGTCGTGGCCGGTGGCGCGCGAGCGCTGAGCGTCGCCGTATGAACGAGGCGGCCACGCCGCGCGCGCGGGCGCGACGGCTCGGACTCGTGGGCCCGCTCCACCCGTGGCGGGGAGGACTCGCCCAGTACCTGCAACTCCTCGGCGAGGCGCTCGAGCCGCACGCCGAAGTGCGCGCCGTGACGTTCACGCGCCAATACCCGAACTTCCTGTTCCCCGGCACGAGCCAGTTCGATCCAGATGCACCGCGGCCACATTTCCCGACCGCGGCGTTGCTCGACTCCATCGGGCCGTTGAGCTGGCGCCGAAGCGCCGCGCACCTCGAACGGTGGGCCCCCGGCGCCGTGGTGCTCAAGTGGTGGATGCCGTTCTTCGCGCCGTCGTTCGCGAGCACGGTGGGTCCGCTCCGCCGGCGAGGCACCCGTGTCGTGCTGGTGTGCGACAATCTCATGCCGCATGAACCCCGTTTCTACGACCGCGCGTTCTCGGACTGGATGATGCGCAACTCCGACGGCTACCTGGTCATGAGCGATGCCGTGGAGCGCGACCTCGACACGTTGAAGCCCGGCGCGCCGCGCCGTCGCGTGCCGCATCCGTTCTACGCCCAGTTCGACCGCGGTCGGTGGACGCGCGAGACGGCGCGCGAGTCGCTCGGGCTTTCGGGAGACGTGGCGTTGTTCTTCGGCTACGTGCGTCACTACAAGGGGCTCGACACGCTGCTCACCGCGTGGAAGCGGGTGCGCGCCGAACGCCCCGGCGCGACGCTCGTCGTGGCGGGAGAGTTCTACGAGAAGCCCGAACCCTACGCGGCGCTCGCCCAGGCGGCGGGCGGCGTGCGCATCCTGAACCGGTACATCGCAGACGACGAGGTGGAAGCACTGTTCCGAGCCGCCGACGTGACCGTGTTGCCATATCGCTCGGCGACGCAGAGCGGCGTGACACACGTGGCGTACGCGCTCGGGTCGCCGGTCATCGCGACGCGCACCGGCGGTATCACCGAGACCGTGCGAGACGGCGAGACCGGTCTCACCTGCCCGCCCGAGGATCCCGAGGCGCTGGCCGCGGCGGTGGTGCGGTTCTTCGCCGAGCGCCTGCGCGAGCGCATGGCGGCGCCGATCGCGGCACTGCGCCAGGAGCACTCGTGGGAGGCGCTTGCACGCTCGACGATCTCGCTCGTTGACGAGCTCGCTCCGACGCGGGGTTGGACGTGAGGCGTGCGCCGTTCGCCGTGGCGCTCGCGGCGCTGCTCACGTTCGTCGTGACCGGCGGCGGACGCATCGTGGGCAGCGACGAGCTCACCATGTTCGAACTCGCCCGGGCGATGGCGCACGGCGGCATCGCGGTCCCGGCGGGGGCCACGCTCGAAGGTCCGGACGGCCGGCACTACAGCAAGAACACCGCGGGCCAAGCGGTGCTGGCGTTGCCGTTCGTCGTGACCGGAGACCTCGCCGCACGGGCGGCGGGATTCTCGGGCGAGCGCGCCGAGCTCGCGGCGCGCTGCGTGGCCTCGACATTCAACGCGTTCGTGACCGCCGTGCTGCTGGCGGCCCTGTTCGTGGCGCTCCGGCGATTCCGCGTTTCTCTGGGGCCTTCGTTCGCGGCCGTGGTGCTGCTCGGATTCACCACGCCGCTCTGGATCTACGCCAAGTCGTTCATGGCGGAGCCGCTCGAGGCGCTCGGACTCCTACTCGCAGCCACCGGGGCGGCGCGAGCGGGCGCGGCGCCGACCCCGGCGGACGCGCGTCGCGGCCGGTGGGAGGCGGCACTTGGCGCTTGCCTCGCGGTGTCGGTCAAGCTCGGCATGCTGCCGCTCGTGCTCGCCGCGCTCTCCGCTGCAGGTTTCCGCCGGCTCGCGGCGTGGCGCCTGCCGCTCGCAGGCGTGGCGGTGGCGCTCGTGGGGCACGCGCTCTACAACGCGGCGCGATTCGGCACGCCATTCGAGACCGGCTACGGCGCGCAGGCGTCGCCCTCTGCGTTCTCCACACCGCTTGCGGTGGGCGTCTACGGTCTGCTGTTGTCCTCCGGGAAGGGGATCGCGTGGTTCGCGCCGGTCGTCTGGCTCGTGCCGCCGGGGCTCACGGCGATGCTGCGCTCGCGCCAGCACTCGAGTAGCGCCCGTCATGGCGACGACGTCCGCCGCGCCGGCTGGGCGTCGATCGCGGTGTGGGTCGCGGGGCTCCTCCTCTACGGACGCTTCCAGCACTGGGGCGGTGACGGCTCGTGGGGTCCTCGCTACCTGGTGCCGCTGCTGCCGCTCGCCGCGATCCCGGTGGCGTTCGCGCTCGAGGGCGCCTCACGACTCCGCCGCCGGGTCGCGTGGCTCCTCGGCGCGGCCGGACTCGTCGTGACGCTCGGTGGCGTGGGCATCTACTTCGGCGCCCAGATGCGCGAGGCGGGGGATTTCCCCTACACGCTGGCCCTCGAGGACCCGCACTTCATGGAGGCCAGCCACTGGAATCCGCGCTTCACGCCGATCGCCGGCCACTGGCGGATGCTCACGCGTAATCTCGCCGAGCACGCTCGCGGCGAGGCGCCGAGGCTGGGGACGGGCGGCGAGGTGGATCCGCGCACGGGGTTGACGCCCGGAGAGCAGCAGACGTTGCTCCATGCCATCGACGTGTGGTGGCTCTACGCGGCGTATGCGGGGTTGCCGCGCGCGCCGTTGCTCGCGGTGGCGCTGGCGATGGCACTCGCCGCGGCTTGGGGCTGGTCGCTCGCCTGGCGGCGCGCGCGCGAGGACGACGCTTGAAGACGCTCGCCGTGATCGTGTTGTCGTGGGACGCACGTGACCTGACCCGCGACACGCTGCGCTCGCTCGAGAGCTGCCGGGTGCCGGAGGGTTGGCGGCTCCGCACGCTGGTCGTGGACAACGCCTCGAGTGATGACTCGCCGCGCATGGTGCGGGACGAGTTCCCCGGCGTGGAGCTCATCGCCCTCGTCGAGAACCGGCGCTTCGCGGGCGGGAACAACGTTGGGCTCGAGCAGGCGCTCGCCGCGGGCGCCGACGCGGTGATGCTCCTGAACAACGACGTCGTCGCCGACCCGGCGCTGCTCGAGAAGCTCCTCCTTGCACTAGCGGAGGATCCCGCCGCGGGGGCGGCGGCGCCGCTCATCTATTTCGCGCCGCCCAGCGACCGCATCTGGTACGCGGGCGGCCGATGCGAGCCGTG
>JAHFBX010000014.1 GCA_023249815.1 Candidatus Eiseniibacteriota bacterium | reverse complement strand
CCCGCCGCACCAGGCCATCTGCCCGGTGCCCACCGGCGGCACTACGCCGTCCTCGGTGGCCGTGGAGTTCGCGTTCACCCCGACGACGGCGTCCATCGCGGCCGGGTCCGACGTGATGTACGTGCTCAATGCCGATGGCTCCGCACCCGTGGACGCCGACGGCCAGGGCTCGACGCTCGGCGACTTCTCCTCCCGCGGCGGCTACTTTGCTGCCGGCCCGTCCATGTCGGTGCTCGGGCCTGCCGAGGGCATGTCGTTCATCGCGCCGTCGTGGGACAGCATGGCCGTCTACGTCTGGAACGGCCAGGGCCAGCTGCGGCCGGGCTTCCCGCTCTACACGAACGACGCGATCTGGGGATCGGCCCTGATCACCGACCTCGACGCCGACGGCCACATGGAGATCGCGTTCCCGAACAACGGGAACCGGTTCCACGTCATGCGCGAGAACGGTCTGGAGTGGATGGATGGCGACTCGAATCCCACCACGCGCGGCGTGTTCAAGCTGTTGCCGGCGAGCTTCAACATCGGCACCCCGGGCGCGGCGGATATCGACAACGACGGCCTGCCGGAGATCGTCTTCGGCTGCATTGACGGCAGTGTCTACGTGTGGAACCCGGACGGCTCGAACGTGCCGGGATTCCCGTTCGTGACCACGAGCGCCACCACCTCGAGCGCCATCACCTCGTCCGTCGCGATCGGCTACCTCGACGGCCCCGGCGAGACGTCGCCGGAGATCGTGTTCACGACGCTGGCCGACTCGGTTTACGTCGTGAACTCCAACGGCACGCGCCGCGCCGGGTGGCCCGTGTGGGCGCGCTGCGGCGGCTCGAGCCGCGCGCCGTCGCCGGCGCTCGCCGACATGAACAACGACGGCTTCCTCGACATCGTGCACCTGGCCACGAATGGCGGGGTGTACGTGTACAATCGCAACGCCTCGATCATCATCCCATGGAGCAACGTGCGCTACACGACGCATACGAGTGGCGCGTCCGAGTCGAGCCCCGTCGTGGCCGACATCAACGGTGACGGGTTCAACGACATCGTCTGCGGCGGCGAGGAGGGCCAGTTGACGGCGCTCTCCGGTGCCACCGCCACGGTGTTGCCCGGCTTCCCGATCCAGCTCGCGGGCGAGGTCCGCGGCACGCCCGCGCTCGCGGACGTGGACAGGGACGGCAAGACCGAGATCGTGCTCGCGGGCTGGGACAAGAACGTCTACGTGTGGGACTACGACTTCACGTTCCAGCCAAACGGCACGCCGCCGTGGCCTCAGTTTCACCACGACGCCCGCCGCACGGGCTTCGCGAGCGCGCCGCTGTTCGTGGGCGTGGGGGATGGGCCCGAAGGTTCGGGCGCAACCGTGGCGGATCTCGAGTTCGCGGCGCCGTCCCCGAACCCGACACATGCGGCGCGCGACGGCGCTCGGTTCGAATTCGCAGTGCCCGCAAAACTCGCGGGTGGACGCTACGAGCTCGACGTCTTCGACCTGTCCGGTCGTCGCGTGAAGCTCGTGGACACGGGCGTGGCCGCGGCCGGCAGGTTCTCCGTGCGCTGGGATCTTCGCGACGCGTCGGGACGCCCGGTGGACGGCGGCGTGTATTTCGCGCGGCTCTCGCTCGGGGCCCGCAGGGTGACGCACAAGCTGGTCGTGCTTCAGTAACCCGCGACGCAGGCACGAACGGGCGGGCCACTCGAGAGGCCCGCCCGTTCGCATTCGCGGCGGTGGCGGCACTTGACCCTGCGCGGCGGCGGCGTGTAAGGGTCGCGCGCCCCGAGCTGCCGACCGTGGTACCCGCCCCGGGGCGGGTGACACGGGGCTCGATCCCGAGGCGGGGTCACGAGGAGCTCAATGACATCCGTCCGCGTCCGATTCGCGCCGAGTCCCACCGGCTTCCTCCACGTCGGCGGTGCGCGCACCGCGCTCTACAACTACCTGTTCGCGCGCTCGCGGGGTGGCACGTTCGTGCTGCGCATCGAGGACACCGACGCCGAGCGCTCCACGGAAGCCTCGGTGCAGGCCATCTTGAACGGGCTCCGCTGGCTCGGTCTCAGCTGGGACGAGGGCCCCGGCGTGGGCGGCGAACACGGTCCGTACTTCCAGGCTCAGCGTCACACGCGCTATGCGCGAGTCGCCGAGCAGCTCTCGGCGCAGGGTCGTGCCTACCCGTGCTTCTGCACACCGGAAGAGCTCGAGGCGCGGCGCGAACAACAACTCGCGCGCGGCGAGGACCCGCGCTACGACCGACGCTGCCGCACGCTGTCGCCCGCGGAACGCGCCGCGCGCGCGGCCCTGGGGCTTCGGCCCGCGCTGCGTTTCGCGCTGCCGGAGGAGTCCCAGGAGGTGGCGTGGGACGACGTGGTCCGCGGCCGCGTCGCGTTCCGAAGCGACGTGCTGGACGACTTCGTGCTGCTGCGCGCGGACGGGCTGCCCACCTACAACTTCGCCTGCGTCGTGGACGACCTCGAGATGCGCATCTCGCACGTCATTCGCGGCGACGACCACATCTCGAACACGCCGCGCCAGATCCTCCTCTACGAGGCGATGGCGGCCTCACCTCCGGTCTTCGCGCACGCCAGCATGATCCTCGGGCCCGATGGCAAGCGGCTCTCCAAGCGGCATGGCGCCACGAGTGTCGAGGCATTCGGCGATCAGGGCATCATTCCCGAAGGCATGGTGAACTTCCTGGCGCTGCTCGGCTGGGCGCTGGACGGCCAGACGGAGATCTTCACGCTCGCCGAGCTGGAGAAGGTGTTCGCGCTGGAACGCGTGAACCCGAATCCGGCGGTGTTCGACACGCAGAAGTTGGCATGGGTGAACGCACAGCACTTGAAGCGTCTCGACGAGGCCGATCGAGTCGCACGGGTCATGGCGTTCCTGTCCACCCGGGGCCACCGGCTCGCCGAGCGCGGCCCGGACTGGTGCACGGCATTCGTGCGCGCGCTCGGCGATCGCATTCGCACGCTCGCCGACGCCCTGGAGGTTGGCGCGTTCGTGCTCGAGGATCCGCCGCCGATGGAGTCCGAGGCCTGGGCCGAACTGCTCGGGCGAGCGGGCGCCGCCGAGCGCCTCCAGGCGCTCGCCGTCCGCGTGCGTGAGACGCGCGAGTGGTCGCTCGAAGCGCTCGAGGCCGGCACGCGCTCGCTCGCGAACGAACTCGGCGTGAAGCCGGGGGAGGTCATCGCGCCGGCGCGCGTCGCGCTCACGGGCCGCAAGGCGGCGCCCGGCATCTTCGAGGTGATGTGGCTCCTGGGGCGCGACACCGTGGTCGCTCGCCTCGAGGCGGCGGCGGTTCGCTGGCGGGCGGAATCCCCGCTGGCTGCAAGGGTTTGAGCGGGGTTGGACAAGCCCGGAACCACTTGCGGAACGGCGGGCGAGCGTCTAGATTGCCCGGCCTCGACTGCCCGGTAGTGTAACGGTAGCACGACAGGTTCTGGCCCTGTTAGTCGAGGTTCGAATCCTTGCCGGGCAGCCAGTCTTCTCCTTGTGGCGCTATCGTCTAGGGGTCCAGGACGGGTGGTTCTCAGCCATCAAACCGGGGTTCGAATCCCCGTAGCGCTACCATCTTCGCGGGGGATGCGACCCCGCAGCGCGCACGCGGAGTCCGCGTGAACCTCCGCAAGGCCCCGCGGACGATCATCCTCACCGCGGGTTATCTCGGGCTCTTGCATTCGGCCGTGGGGCTGGCGCTGCTCCTCACGCACGACGGACGTGTGCCGGCCGCGGCGCTCTCGGACTGGGCGCGCCTCGCGCCGGTGTGGAGCGCCCTGTCGTTGCTCGCGTTCTGGAGCGTCGGGCTCTACCACGGGCTGTGGCGCTATGCGGGCACCGCCACGGTGTTCCAGGTCGCGCGCGGCGTCACACTCTCCAGTCTCGCATTCGCGCTCGCCGCGCGCGTCCTCGGCGCGGCCTCGCTCTCGCTCTCGCTGGCTGCGGGCGTGTGGCTCTGGGAACTCGTGCTCATGGGCTCCGCGCGCCTCGCGTGGCGGCTGTGGCGCGAGCGCGTGCTCGGCGGGAGCGGGGCGCGCGAGCTGGCCACGCTCGTGATCGGCGCCGACCACGCGGCCGTGTCGCTCGTCCAGGAGATGCGCCGCAAGCGCTCCGGCGACGAGTCGCTGGCGCCGATCGGGTTCGTGGATCCCGATCCCAGGCTGACTGGCCGCCGGGTCGAGGGCCTGCGCGTATTCGGGACGCTCGACGACCTGCCGCGCGTGCTCGCCGAGCGCTCGCCCGCGGTCGCCGTGGTCGCGAGCCCTGAGCTGCCCGGCCGCGCGGTTCGCGCCGCGGCGACCGCGTGCGAAGCCGCCGGCGTGCGGCTGCGCACGGTACCGGCGATGTCGGAGCTGCCGCCGGGCGCGCGCGTGACATTGGGGCGCGTGCGCGACGTCCGCCTCGAGGACCTGCTCGGCCGCACGCCTCTGCAAGACGTGGACCCCGACGTGGGCGCGTTCCTGCGCGGGCGGCGCGTGCTCGTGACCGGCGCGGCGGGTTCGATCGGCGCGGAGCTCGCGCGCCAGGTGGCGCGCTTCGCGCCAGCCGCACTCGTGCTCATGGACCGTGCCGAGAACGGTCTCTACTTCATCCAGCGCGAACTCGCGGACGTCACGCCGTCGTTCCCGCTGCATGCCGTCATCGCCGATCTGCGCGATGCCGCCGGCGTCGAAGCCATGCTCGCGCGCCATCGCCCCGAGGTCGTGTTGCATGCGGCCGCGCACAAGCACGTGCCGCTGCTCGAAGACGCGCCGCGCGAGGCGGTGCTCAACAATGTCGTCGGCACCCGGCTCCTCGTGGACGCGGCGGAGCGCCACGGCATCGCGCACTTCGTGCTCGTGTCCACCGACAAGGCCGTGCGGCCGAGCAGCGTGATGGGTGCTTCGAAGCGCGTGTGCGAGCGGCTCGTGCAGGCCGCTTCGCGCCGCGGCCGCGGAGTCTTCTGCGCCGTGCGCTTCGGCAATGTGCTCGGGAGCGAAGGCTCGGTGGTACCGTTGTTCCAGCGCCAACTCGAGCGCGGCGGTCCGCTCACCGTGACACACCCCGATGCGACTCGGTACTTCATGACCGTGCGCGAGGCCGTGCGCCTCGTGCTCCAGGCCGGCGCGATCGGTCGCGGCGGCGAAGTGTTCCTGCTCGACATGGGCGAACCGTTGCGCGTCCTGGACATCGCCCGCCAGCTCATCCGGCTCGCCGGGCTCCGCGAGGGCGAGGATGTGGCGGTCGTATTCACCGGGCTCCGCCCGGGGGAGAAGCTCCACGAGGAACTGCATTCGAAGGACGAGCACGCGCGCATGACCCGGCGCGACCGCATTCTCACCTGGGACCTGGCACCCGAGGACGAGATGGAGCTCCGCGTGGATGTCGCCGAACTGGAGCAGGTCGCCGAGACAGGCGAGCCCGACGCCATCCGTGACGCGCTTCGTCGCGTGGTCCCGGAGTACACGCCCGCCGGTGCGTCGCACGCCGAGCCTCGGGTGGCGCTGCCATGAACGCGTTCTGGACGCCTGCGCTCCAGCAGGCGGCCATCTCGGCGAGCGCCATGCTGCTCATGGCGATCGGCCTGATCGCGCTGCTCCAGCGCGGACACTGGCTCGTGACGCTGCTGTTCTCGTCGTCATTCCTCTCGCTCTCGGCCCTCCAGGCCGGCGTGTTGGGCCTCCTGCACGCCACGACGCCCGACGGCGCCATGGTGTGGGCGGAATACCTGGCGCGGGTCTCGGCGCTGACGTCCTGGCTGTGGCTTTCGCTGAGCGTGCTGCTCGGCCGGCCGGAGCCCCGCCGCCAGCTTGCCGAGTCCGGCGCGCCGTTGGCGCTCTCGCTCGCGGCCGGCGTGCTGCTGTTCGCGCTCGCCCGCTCGCCACTCATGCTCGAGCGCGTCACGGTGAGCGACGGAGCCGTGTCGGTGCACCTGGGGCCCCTGGGCCAGGCCTACCTCGGCTATCTCGCCGTGACCATGCTGTTCGTGCTCCTGAACCTCGAGGGCATGCTGCGCGCGGCACCCGCGTCGTCGCAGCGAAGACTGGGAGGACTGTTCGTCTCGATCCTGGTCGCGGTCCTGACCGAGCTGCTCGTGGTCTCGGCCGGAGTCGTCCGTGGGAACGTCCATGCCAGCTGGCTCGCGGCCGCGGCACCCGTGCTGTTCGTGTCGGGCTCCACCGCGGCGCTGGCGCTGGCGAGGCGCCGGTTGCGTGACATGAGTGTGCCCATCGGCCGGCCCGTGGTGTATTACTCGTCCGTCTCGGTCACGCTCGCGATCGCGTTCCTGGTGCTCACGTTCGCGCTGTCGCGGCTCCTGCCCGCGCTCACCAATGAGTTCCGCGCCTGGTCGCTGGTGATCTTCATGCTGTTCGTGACGGGCGGCGCGCTGGTCCTGATGGCGCGACCCGGCAGCGCCCGAGCGATCCGTCGGTTCGTGGACCGCAACTTCTACGCGTATCGCTACGACTACCGCCGCGAGTGGGGGCGGGTGAGCCGCGCGCTGTCGCCCTCGGCTTCGCCCGAGGGCGTGTGCCGCCAGATCGAGACGCTCGCGCGCGACATCTTCGACGCCGAGCACATCGCGGTACATTTCCGCGAGGATCCCGCGGGTGCGTTTCGACTCCTGCATGGGCCCTCCGGCTCGCCGACGACGCTCGAGGCCACCCATCCGGTCGTGCGCTGGTTCGAACGCGAGCGCTGGCCGGTACTGTTCTCTGACGGCGGACTCGATCCCGAACTCGCGCAGGGGCTGGAGTCGAGCAAGCTCCTGCGCACGTCGCTCGGTGCCGAGGTGTGCGCGCCCTTGGCGCTCGAGGAACCGCTGATCGCGCTGTTGTGGCTCTCGCCCAAGCGCGGCGACGAGGCGTGGTCCGACGAGGACCTCGAGTTCCTCGCCGCGATGTCCCGCCAGCTCGCCTCGGCGTTGTGGTTCTCGCGACAGGCCGAGCGCATGGCCGAGGCCCGGCAGCTGGAATCGTTGCAGCGCCTGTCGAGCTTCGTGCTCCACGACATGAAGAACCATGTCTCGGGGCTGGCGCTCGTGGTCGACAACGCCCGGCGCCACCTCGGCAATCCCGACTTCCAGCGCGATGCCATGGCGGTGGTCGAGCGCACCGTTCGCTCGCTGCGCGAACTCATGTCGCAGGTCTCCGGTGTGTCGTCACCGCCCGCGCCGCAGCCGGCGCCGTGCGCGCTGCGCGAGCTGGTGGCGGACGCGCTCATCGAGAGCGGTCTGGCACTCGAGCCACCGCCGGGCGTGAACGTGCAGGTCATCGTGCCCGACAGTGCCGAGGCCGTGCTCGATCGCCGGCAGATCGGGCGCGTGCTCGTGAACCTGCTCGTCAACGCACGCGAGGCGCTCGGCGGACCCGGCACGATCACGGTGCGAGCGATCAGCGTGTCCGGCGTGGACGGCTCGAGTGAAGCGGTGATCGAAGTCAGTGACTCCGGCCGCGGCATGAGCGAGGAGTTCATGCGCACGCGTCTCTTCAAACCGTTCTCGACCACGAAGAAGGGCGGGTTGGGCGTCGGGCTGGCGCAAAGCCGCGGCATCGTGGAAGCTCACGGTGGCACGATCGACGCCCGCAGCCGACTCGGCGAGGGCACCGTGTTCACGTTGCGCGTCCCGCCCGCGGCTCCGGCCGGCGGCGCGGTGGACGGCCCGGCCGCGGCCAAGGCGAAGGGGGCGTGATGCTCGAGAAGATCCTCATCGTGGACGACGAGGAGAGCATCCTGAATCAGCTCCGCTGGGGCTTGGCCGGCGAGTACGACGTGGTCACCGCGAGCACGGCGGACGAGGCGCGCCGCGCGCTGCGCGAGGAGCGCCCCGGCATCGTGACGCTGGACGTCACGCTCGGGCCGCCGAGCGCGGGGCCCGAGGGCCTGGATCTGCTGGACGAGATCGTCGAGCGCCACCCGCTCACCAAGGTCATCATGGTGACCGGCAACGACCGCCGCGAGAACGCACTCACCGCCATTCAGCGCGGCGCCGTGGATTGGTACGCCAAGCCCATCGAACTCGAGGAGCTGCGCGTCATCCTGAAACGCGCGGTGCACATTCGCGGCATCGAGATGGCGCAGCCGGGCGGCGCCGTGGCGCGCAAGCGCTATCACCGCCTGGTGGGCGAGTCCGAGCCGATGCGCAAGGTGTACGGGCTCGTGCAGCGCGTGGCCTCCACGGACGTCAACGTGCTCGTACTCGGCGAGAACGGCACGGGCAAGGAGCTGGTCGCGAACGCCATCCACGACGCCGGGCCCCGCCGCGACCAGCCGTTCGTGCCCATCAACTGCGGCGCCATCCCGGAGAACCTGCTGGAGTCCGAGCTGTTCGGGCACGAGAAAGGCTCGTTCACCGACGCCTACCGCACGCGCGAGGGCAAGTTCGAGCTGGCCGACCACGGCACGCTGTTCCTGGACGAGATTGGCGAGGTTCCCACACATCTTCAAGTGAAGCTGCTGCGCTTCCTACAGGAGCACGTCGTCGAACGCGTCGGCGGGCGCGAGCCCGTTCGCGTGGACGCGCGCATCGTGGCGGCCACGAACCGGAACCTGCGCGCCATGATCGACGAGGGCCGCTTTCGCGAGGACCTGTTCTTCCGGCTCGGCGTCATCATCATCCAGGTCCCGCCGCTGCGAGAGCGCGGCGACGATCTGCGGCTGCTCGCGGAGTATTTCCTCGAGTTCTACGGTCGCCAGCACAAGCGACGGCTGCGCGGCTTCACGCAGGCGGCGCTGCGCGCGATCGCGGCGCATCCGTGGCCGGGAAACGTGCGCGAACTCGAGAATCGCGTGCAGCGCGCGGTCATCCTGGCGCAGGACTCCTACCTGCGGCCCGAGGACCTCGAGCTGGAGTCCGCGGGCGGTGGCGCCGAACCGCTGCCCACGCTGCAGGCCGCGCGCGACGAGGCCGAGCGCCGGCTGGTGGTCGAGGCGCTCACGCGAAACGCCGGCAACGTCACGCGAGCGGCGCGCGAGATCGACGTGAGCCGGCCCACGCTGCACGATCTCGTGCGCAAGCACGGGCTGGACCTCGCGCGGTTCCGCAGGCCAGGGCTGCCCGAGGAGGGCGTTGAAGAGGACGCCGGCGCGTCTTGACGCTCGAGCCGCGGCGCCGATAGCGTCTGTCTCGCGCGCCAAGCGAGGACCCCGCCCGGCGATGCCGGACGGGGTCTCGAACTACTGGGGGGCTTCGTCCTCCGAGTCGCGGGCCGCACGCGAGATTCTTCGAACTCGCCCCCCATGACCAGAACAACAGCCGTTCGATTGCATAGACGCTCGGGGACCGCCGCAGGTTCGACTTTTCTTCATGCCGGCGACGCGGGTCCCGAGAGCCCCAACGACACGATCAGCATGCCAGCCTCGCGGGACGAAGAAGTCCGGGAACAGTCACGACCCGCCGCGAAAAAGGAAAGGTTTGTGCCAAGGATGCGTGGAGGGTCAGCAAGCCGATGAACACCGGATTCTTCCTCGCGATCGCGGGCAATATCGGGGTGGGCAAGACCCAGCTCACGAACCGGATCGCCGCCGAACTGGGCTGGGCGGCGCACTACGAGCCGGTGATCCAGAACCCGTACCTGGACCCGTTCTACAAGGACATGCCGCGCTGGAGCTTCCACCTCCAGATCTACTTCCTGGGCGAGCGCTTCAAGGCCCAGGTCGAGATCGGCAAGAGCCCGCTGCCGTTCATCCAGGACCGCACCATCTACGAGGACGCCGAGATCTTCGCGAAGACGCTGTGGCAGCAGGGCTCGATGACCGACGTGGACTACGAAAACTACGTCGCGCTGTTCCATTGCATGGTCGGTTTCCTGCGCCCGCCGGACCTGATCGTCTATTTGAAGGCCCGCTCGGAGACGCTCATGGAGCGCATCGCGAAGCGCGGCAGAGACAGCGAGAAGACGATCGGCATCGACTACATCCGCCGGCTGAACGCGGCGTACGACGACTGGATGGCGCGCGCCGCGAAGCAGGGCGAGGTGCTGGAGATCGACACCGACCGCGTGCCGCTCGTGGGCGACACGCCGGAGTTCCGCGACCTGGTCGAACTCCTCAAGCGGCGCTTCCCGCCGCAGGCGGAGCTGCGGCTGGACGTCGGCGGGCCGGTCTAGCCCTTCGCCGCCAACGCGCTCGTGCAGCGCGAACAGAGTCCCGGCTGCGACGAGTCGTGGCCGACGTCGGCGCGATACATCCAGCAGCGGTCGCACTTCGCTCGCGTCGTCTTGCGCACGTCCACGCGGGGCTCGGCGCCGTCGCCGAGCGTCTCGAGCGAGAGCTCGGCGACGATAAGCAGCGCGGGCAGTTCGTCGCCGTAGGGGCGCAGCCGCTCGATCCACGCACGAGGGGCGGCCAGCGTCACCTCGGCCTCGGCCGTGGTCATGAGCGTGCGAGTCGCGCGCAGCGGTTCGATCGCGGCGTTCACGGTGTCGCGCACCTCGCGCAGGAACAGCCACTCCTCGCTCGTTCGTCCCGCCTCGTCGCGCTTCGGCCATTCGCCGAAGTGCACGCTCTCGCACTCGTGGACCAGTCCGGGATGTTCGCGCCACGCCTCGTCCGCCGTGAACACGAGCGCAGGCGACACCGCGAGCAGCAGGTCGTGGAGCGACTGCCACAGCGCGGTCTGCGCGGAGCGCCGCGCCGGGTCGTCGGGGGCGAGCGTGTAGAGACGGTCCTTCGCCACGTCCAGGAACACCGCCGAGAGATCCACCGTGCACAGGTCCAGCACCTGATCCAGCGCGCGGTGGAACTGCAGCGCCGTCCACTCGCTCCGGACGCGCGCGAGACGCGCGGTGAGATGGTCGGCGAACGCGCGGTCCACGCGAAGCAGCCGTTCGTGCGGCACCGCGTGTGCCGGGGAGAAGTCGCTCAGGTTCCCGAGCAGGAAGCGCAGCGTGTTTCGCACCTTACGATAGGCATCGGCGACGCGCTGCAGGATCTCGTCGCCCACGCGCACGTCGTTCCGCCAATCCGTCGCCAGCGCCCACCAGCGAACGACGTCCGCGCCGTAGCGATCGATCACCGTCTGCGGGCTCACGACATTCCCGATCGACTTGTGCATGGCGCGGCCCGCGGCGTCCAGCACCCAGCCGTGCGTCGCGACCGCCGTGTAGGGCGCCCGGTCCTCGACGCCGACGCCGACCATGAGCGACGAGTTGAACCAGCCGCGATGCTGATCGGGGCCCTCGAAGTAGAGGATCTCGGAGTTCCCATGCGCGCCCTGCCACGCGGGTGCCAGCTCGGGGTGCGACACCCGTACGGCGCGATGCGTGGCGCCGGAGTCGAACCACACGTCGAGCACGTCCTCTTCCTTCCGGAATGGGCCAGCCGAGCCGCACGCCGGGCAGGTGAAGCCCGTCGGCAGGAACTCCTCCACCGGGCGTTCGTACCAGGTGTCGGAGTCGGCTTCGCGCACCTTCTCGGCGGCGAGCCGCATCACGCGCTCGTCGAGCGTCGGCGCACCGCAAGCCTCGCAGTAGACCGCGGGGATGCCGACGCCCCAGCTCCGCTGGCGCGACAGGCACCAGTCCGGGCGGCTCTTCACGGCTTCGCGGATGCGGTTCTTCGAGCTGTCCGGGTCCCAGCGCACGGCATGCTCGATCAGCTCCACGCAGCGGTCGCGATGGCCGTCGTGGTCCACGATCATGAACCACTGGTCGGTGGCACGGAAGATGACGGGCTTCCGGCAGCGCCAGCAGTGCGGATAGCTGTGCGTGTAACTCCACGATTCGAGCAGCACGCCGTGCTCGCCGAGCCAGCGGACGATGTCGTCGTTCACCTCGAGCACGCTGCGGCCCGCGAACGGTGCCACCTCGGGCGTGAAGCGACCGGCCTCGTCCACGGGGCAGAACACGCCGAGCCCGCTCCGCTGTCCGACGATGAAGTCCTCGCTGCCGTGGCCCGGCGCGGTGTGCACGATGCCGGTGCCATCCTCCATGCTCACGTACGGCGAGCCGTCCACGACGCGCGAGCGGTTGCCGAACGGCCCCTCGAAGATCGCGCCCACGAGATCCGCGCCGCGCACCGTCGCGAGCGTCTCCAAGGACTCGCCGAGGCGCTCTGCGAACGCCGCGAGCCGCGCTTGGGCCACGACGAGCACATGGCCGCGCGCGCGCGTCACGGCGTATTCGGCCTTTGGGTCCACCATGAGCCCGAGGTTCGCGGGCAGCGTCCACGGCGTCGTGGTCCACGCCACAGCGTTCGCCTCGGGCCAGCGCTTGAGCGCGCCGGAGGGCGCGTCCTCGCGCAGCGGGAAGCGCACGAACAGGCTCGGCGAGGCCACGTCGGCGTACTCGATCTCGGCCATGGCGAGCGCCGTGCGATCCGTGGGGCACCAATGGATCGAGCGCTTGCCGCGTTGGATGAACCCGCGCTGATTCAGAAGCGACAGCGTCTCCAGGATCTCCGCTTCGAATTCGGGCGCCATGGTCAGGTAGGGGCGGTGCCAGTCGCCCCAGCCGCCGAGGCGGATGAACTCGTCGCGCTGGATGGCGATCCACTTCTCGGCGTAGGTCCGGCAGGCGCGGCGCAGCTCGAGCCGCGTGGGCTTGTGCTGCTTCTCCGCGAACTCGCGGCCCACCTGCATCTCGATCGGCATGCCGTGGTTGTCCCAGCCCGGCACGTACGGCGCGTCGAAGCCCTGGAGCGAGGCCTGGCGCACGGCCGCGTCCTTCCAGATCTTGTTCGCGGCCGTTCCCATGTGGAGATGATTGTTCGAGTAGGGCGGGCCGTCATGCAGGAGCCATAGCGGACGGCCGCGCCGGCGCAGGCGAAGCGTGGCGTAGGCCTCGGCCTCGAGCCAGGCGCGCAACCGCTCGGGTTCGCGCCTCGCGAGGTCCGCCTTCATCGGGAACGCCGTCACGGGCATGTTCAACGTGTCGCGGTAGCCGGGCTTCTTCGGTTGCTCCGTCATGCGGGCTCCTCGGCGGAAAGGCGTTCGCCCCGGCGGATGCGCCCGAGCCGCGCTAAAGCGCGCGAGGCCGCCGCATCCGCCGGGGCGACGGGGAGTCGCGTTGCCACCCGGCTTCGCGCGTCCCTCGCGGGACGCGCCTCGTGGAGCCCGTGGCTCCGGCCCCGAACGCGACACTGGGAGGGCGCCCAGCCCGGCTCTACCTCGTCGCGTCCGCCGCGCCGCCTCTGCCGGGGGCTAGCCGGGCCCGTTCGCGCGCGCGGTGCGCGTTTGGGATCCGGCACGGGGTGATCTTCGCGGCGTCCAGCCGGCCGCCGGGCTCTCACCGTCCCCGGCTCGCTCGTGACCTTGGGCGCGCTACTCGTCCCGCATTCGCCTCAACGACTGCGGCGGCACCTTGCCATCCGCTCGCGGACAGCGTCAAGAACCGGTGTCGGCAGGCGCGGCGATAGCGCCCTCGACGGGCGCCCGTCGGGTCGAATCCGGCACGGCCGGCTTCACCGGCGCGGGCTTTCGCTTCGCAGGTTTTGGCGGCTCGGGCGCCGGTCCGGCGAGGTCGGCGAGCAGCAGCACCGCCTCGGCCAGGCTCGGCTTCCCGGGTCGCGCCGAGAGCGCGGACAGCCGGACGAGCGGTGTGGGGGAGCCGAACTCCGCTTCGATCAGTTTCCGATGCCGAGCCTTGCGAAGCGGGCCGTTTCCGGTGCGCATGCCACGCGCACGCGCGCGGCCCAGGTCGCTCGCCAACTCGGCCCACTCCACCGCGACGCCGGTGGTGAGCTCGGCGTCCGCCGCGGGAAGCACGCTCGCCACGACGAGCGAGTCGCGCAGCTCTCGTGGAGGCAGCGTGAGGTCCCGGATCGGTCCTTTGAGTCCCGCGGCGAGCATCCGCCACCACGCGTCGCGCGTCAGTATGTCGTCGCCACGCGCGCCCGAGGAGAGCAGTGCCGCGAACTCCGCCCATTCGAGGTAAGTGGCGACGCCGCTCGAGTCGCCGCGGTGCGATGGAAGCCTCTCGTCCACGAACGCGAGCGGGTCCTCGACGCGCGCGAACTCCCAGCGCTCCTCCGGGTCGGCGGGCATGCGGACTTCGAAGTGCAGGTGCGGCGTGGTCGCGCGCCCCGTCGCGCCGACGCGACCGAGCGGCGTCCCGGCCTGGACGATGCGCCCCGGGCGCACACGAATGGAGCCGAGCCGCATGTGCGCGTAGACGGTGTACGCGAGTGTCCCCTCGGGCAGCCGGTGCGCGAGCACGACGTGCGTGCCGTAGCCGCCGTGCGGACCGTGGTCCGCGATCGACACGACCACACCGGCGGCGGCGGCGCGCACGATCGAGCCCGATTTCCCCGAGCCCAGGTCCGCGCCCTGGTGCGTCGCGCGGTCGCCCTCCCACTCGACGCTTCGCAGCACGTAGAACTGCCCCGGCGGCGCCGGGCGTTCGAGCGACACGGCGTAGGCGTCGCCCACCGGCATGCGCCAGGCACCGCATGGCGTCCACCGCTCCTGCGTTCGCGAGCCCACGGGCAGGAGCCCGCCGAGCAGGAGGAGTCCGGCCAGCGGGATGGCCGGCGACGCGAAGATCAGCGGAGCACCACGACGCGCCCGCGCGCCTCGCCGCCGCGCACATTCGCGAAGTACAGCCCGGCAGGCAGCGAGCGCGTGGCGTCGACCGGGAACCGCGCGCGACCGACGTCGTCGGACACGGCCCGCGCGACGAGGCGTCCCGAGGCGTCGAAGAGATTCACGACCGCGCCACGGACGAGCGCCGCGCCTGCGAACTCGAGCGGCCGTCCGGGCCGGAGCGGGTTCGCGTCGGCGACGAGTTGCGGATGCGCGGGACGCGGGTCGAGCGGCACCTCGGTGACGAGCGAACCGTCGAGCATCCGCGAGCGTTCGCGCACTCGCTGCGTGTCGCCGTCGTAGCCGATCCAGGTGACGGTGACGTTGCCGGAGGAAGTGGGCATGAGTTCGATCCCGCTCGTGGTGAGGTCGGAGGCGTCCGAGACCTCGGTGGCCCGGTGGTCCCAGCCCAGCGTGGGCGTCCATCGCTTGTATCGCACCTGTTGGCCGGCACTGATCGAGCGCTCGTACGCCACGTGCAGCGCGCCGGTCGGATCCAAGGCGATGCGCGGATTCTGCAGGCCGTCGCCCAGCGCGTCCAGCGTGGTGTCGCGCGGGCTCGGGCGGCCGCTCCGCGCGCGTCGCTGGTAGTGGATCTCGCCGCCCGAGCCCGGGCTCACCTGCCAGACGGTATGCAGCGTTCCGCTGCTGTCCACGACCGCCGAGACCGAGGGCTGCGCGTAGACCGACTGCGGGCCGATGCGCACGCGCGCGGAGAGCCCGCTGTCCGGGTTGAAGCGGCAGGCGTAGACGACATGCGTGCCCGTTCCGCGGTCCGCCCACACGACGTACGCGCGGCCGTCCCCCGCGGCGGTGACGGCGGGCGCGGTGGGTCCGTCGATCGGCATCGTGACGTCCGTCGGCTGGCCGTAGGGCGCGGTGTAGAGGAAACGCATGAAGCGGAGCTGCTGGTGGCCGAGCACGGACTCGAGCCAGGCGAGGTAGACGCGGCCGCGCGCGTCGGCGGCGATCGCGGGTACGGCGCAGCCCTCGGTGACGGGCGTGAGCACCGCGACGGTGTTCCAGACGCCGTGCACGCGCGCGCGGTAGCAGAGCCGGGCCGCGACGTCGTCCTGCTCGATCCACGCAACGGCCAGGTCCTCGTCGCCGACGAGCGCGATCGTGGGATCGCTCGCCGCACCGATCCCGCGGTCCACGCTGAGGGGGGGTCCCCAAGGATGGAGCCAAGGACGCTCGCGCACCACGATGCGCTGGCGACCGCCGATCGCCTCGCTCGTCACGTGCCAACCGAGGCCCGAATGCGACACGGCGGAACGCGAGGCGGGCCCGAGTGTCTCCAGGGGTGCGGCGGCGGCGGGTGCCAATCCGTGCGGGGAGCCCCAGCCCGCGGCGCGTACGCGCACGCGCACCGAGACGTCTCGGCCCACGCGGGTGATGTTCTCGAGCGCGATGTTCGAGGGTGCGCCCGCGAACGTGCGCGTGGAGGGTGTCGTCAGGTCGTCCACGCGCGTCTTCTGGCGAGCGCCGGGGAACGGATCGTTCGGGTCGCCGCGATTGAAGCCGTAGTACATGTCGAAGTCGCCGTCGGCCTCGAGCACCCGCATGCCTGGCGTGGGTCCGGTGTTGATACGGTTGCCGGCGAGGCGCGAGCCCACCACCGCCTCGTCCACTTGGTGCAACAGCAGCCCGTCCTGGAGCAGGGTCCGGTCGAAGCCGCCGCGCGCACGGTTCTCGATCAGGAAGTGCTCCGGCGAGTCCTCGCCCTGGAACCAGAATTCCACGAGCGATTCGCCGTCCTGGACCGGCCTGAGCACGAGCGTGGTGTCCTGCGTCGGACGCACCCGATTCGCCCAGCCGAGCCAGAGCAGCGGCCACGCGCCGAGGTGCGACGGAGACTCGGGCGAGATTCCGTTCCCGCCATACGCACCCGTCGACATCAGGGACCACACGCCCGGTCCGACATTGGCGGCGCCGCCCAGGCTGGACGTGTCGTAGAGGTCCGGAAGCCCGAGCGTGTGGCCGAACTCGTGGCAGAAGACACCGATCTCACAGAGCTGGCCGGGGCGCAGCCCAGAGAGTTCGGGGAGCACCGTGAAGCGGTCGATGCGCATGTGCTGCAGGAGCGAACCGGGTACCAGGTCGTCACACTCGACCGGGATGCCGTTGTTCCAACCGGTCGAGGCGCGCGACGTGATGGACCAGAGGTCGCGCCGGCTCACCGTGGTCTCGCCGCCGGGCCCGGCGTGGACCAGCCACAACATATCCACGTAGCCGTCGTTGTCGAGGTCGAAGCGGGAGAAGTCCACGGAGTCATCGCAGGCGTATACGGCGTCCATGAACATGCCGTAGGAGTTGTTCGGAGTGCCGAGTGCGTTCACTCCCCAGGAGTCGTACGCGTAGTAGTTGCGATCGTGTGGCAGCGTCACCGTGGCGACGACTTCACCGCGAACCTGGAGCCGGCCGCGCGAGGCCCACTGGTAGTACTGGGTGAACGACCCCGTAGGCACCGCACCCGTGGTGTCGAACAGGCGCTGTTCGAGCACCACGCGGGGGTGGATGAGGGCGCTGTCGGTGAACGCCACGCGAATGATGGGAAGCCGCCATTCCGTGCGGCCGGCGCTCGTCTCCAGTCCTGGCGCGCGCTCGGGCACCGAGAACAAGCCGCGCTCGAACGCCGTGCTGAGCTCGGGGGAGACCGGACCCACGAGGGGGGGCATGGTGGCCCGGGCCGGGTTGCCGAGCAGCAGCCAGAGGGCAGGCGCCAGCGACAGGGCGGCGCGACATGCGACAGCGATTCTCACAACAGGAGCGTACCTCATCCCGGTGGGAGCTCGGCCCGATCCCTTGCATTTCCGCACTTTCGGCGCGGTCGAGTCAAGCTCCGTCTCGCTCTCCGCGGCGGGCGGCTTGTGCTAGCCTGCCCAACAAGGTGCTCGCTTATAACCGCCGATCCGTGCTCCCACTCGAATGGCTCGCCGCCGCCCTGCTCGTCGCCGCATCCACGGCGACTGCGGCCGTGTCCGACCGCCCCCCCCTCCGATCCATGCAGCCGCCTTATTTCTCGGTGGACCTCGCGGTGGCCGTGGACTCCAGCTCGCGCGCGCGGGTGCGCGTCGTCGTGAGCGTGCCCTACCCCGAACTCAACTGGCAGCTCGTGGATGGCGGACTGACTGCGGGCGCGGCATTCGTGGTCGAGCTGCGGCCGTCGCGCGGCCAAAAGCGCCTGTACGGCGATTCGTGGGAGCAGCGCCTGCTCGTGCGCGACTACGCCACCACGGTGGCGCAGCGGAACCAGCTCGTGGTGACACGTGAATTCCTCGTTCCGCCCGCCACCTATTCGGCGCGCGTGAGCGTGCGCGACCTGCGCGCACTCGAGGCCGCCGAGGTGCACGACAAGATCGAGGTGCGTGACCTGGCACGGGTACCCGTGGGATTCGCCGACCTCGAGCTGGGCGTCGTGGACTCGGCCGGTGCGTTCACCCCGGTGCCCTCGCGAGCGTTCGGCTTCGACTCCGGTGAGCTGGCTGCCCGCACCGTCCTCGTGGACCGCCGCCCCGGACCGTGGCCGCGCGAGTACCGATTCCATTGGCGCGTCCAGGACGCCTCCGGCGGAACGACCTCGCAGGGCGACACCGCGGTGTCCGCGGTGCGGTCGGCCGACCCACTGATCCTGCGGCCCGCCCGCTCGGGGTTGTTCATCGGGGACTACTCGCTCGAGGTCGAGATGCACGAGGGGAAGACCTCGTGGCGTACGTCGCGCTCATTCGAGGTGGAGGAGAGCGGGCCGCCGCGCGGTCGCGAGTTCGATGAGCTGCTGGAGGCCCTCACCTACATCGCCGACGGGAGTGAGGTGGACCCGATGCGTGGTCTCTCACCCGAGGCGCAGGCAGAGCGCTGGGAGGCGTTCTGGCGGCGGCGCGACCCGACGCCGGAGACGGTCCGGAACGAATACCAGATCGAGTTCTTCCGGCGGCTTCGCCACGCCACTCAGCACTTCCTCGGATTCGGTCCGGGTTGGCGCTCCGACATGGGCCGCGCGTACATTCGCTATGGCCCGCCCGACCAGATCGAACAGCGCCAGGCTACGGGCTCCCAGCCGGGCCTGGAGATCTGGTATTACAACCAGCCCTACCGCCGGCTCGTGTTCGGCGACCGCGAGGGCTTCGGCCGCTACTCGCTGCTGAACCCGCCCAGCGAATGAGGCCGGCGAGCATCCGACACGCGGTGGTCACGCTCCCGGCGCTGGATCTTCGAATCGAGCCGCGGCACGCCTCGGAACTCCGCTCCCAGCTGCTCCTCGGGGAGACGGTGACCATCCTCGCGACCCGGGGCGGCGGTGCCTGGATGCGCGTCCGGAACGAGGCGGATGGCTACGTCGGCTGGGTGCGCGGCTGGGGCCTGGTGCCGGCGAGCCGAACCCGTGTGGCGCGCTGGAAGCGGCTCGCGACCGCGCGCATCTCCACGCCGTTGGCGCTCGTGCGGACGGTCGGGGGCCGGGGGACCGCGGGAGCGCGATCGCACGGGCCCGCCCCCGCGGTGTCCCCCGTGTTCTTCGGCAACCGTGTGATCGCCGGACGTGCGGGCCAGGGATGGGTCCCGGTCGAGCTGCCAGATGGTCGCCGCGGCAGGATCCCGCGCTCAGCGGTGGCCGGGACGCGCCGCCCCACGCTCGAGGCGCGGGTGGCGTCGCTCATGGGTACGCCCTACCTGTGGGGCGGTCGCACGCCCGCGGGGTACGACTGTTCGGCATTTGTCCAGCAGGTGCTGCTCGAGCAGGGAATTCGCGTTCCGAGAGACGCGAAAGACCAGTGCCGGGCCGCAGTCCGCCTTGCCGATGGCGCCCCGCCCCGCCCCGGGGACCTGGCGTTTTTCCGGACACCTCGGGAGGCGCCGAGCCACGTCGGATTGAGCCTGGGTGGGGAGTACTTCGCGCACTGCAGGGGTCGAGTGGCGGTCGCCAGCCTCGATCCGAGCAACCCATTGTGCGACAAAGAGCTGCTGCCTCAGTTCATGGGCTGGTATCGGCCCTGAAATACTGAGAATGCGAACTCAATAGACGCGCGCCACGACCTAGAATGGGCTTGACACCCCACGGGGGTCTCCCTAACTTTTCCGCCGGGCGTGCGCCAGGATCCTTCTAGAGAAGGACGACACCTGGCTTGCTTGTAGTACTGCGGCTCCTTCGCACGGACGAGAGGGAGCTTTTGCATGCCGGTAGAAACCGATGGCGAAAGGAGGTGGGCTACCGAATCCACGTGTAGGCCGGCGGGCCAAGTCCCGGCTGCCGGTGCATCGAGGCGTCAGTAGCTCTCACCGACTCTCGCAAGGAGGCTGTACAACCATGCATAAGCGTATGACCCGTATCCTCAGTGCCGTTGCCCTCGTGGCCGTGATCCCTGCGGTCGCGTTCGCGTCTGCCGCTCGTGTCGCCGGCCTGAATGTGCCGGGCGACTACATCAAGGACTACACGGGTATCTACACCTACGTGTCCGGTGTCGGTTCCGTGGGGAACCTGGTGTACGCGGAGCCGAACTCGGGCAACGAGAGCATGGGCGCCGTGCTCGGCAACCTGTGGGAAGGCCGACTCGGCACCTGGGGTCTCCACCTGCGTCGCTTCCACCCGTCGCTGGGCCAGCCCACGGCCGGGGATCCCATCACGACCACCACGACCACCGCGATCGACTTCAGCGACCCCAACACGAACGGCGAAGCGCTCGATCTGATGTGGGGCCAGAAGCTGGGAAGCGGAAGCCTGGGCCTCCGTATCAACCGCTCGTTCATCTCGCGTGAGGTGACGGCCGGCACGGCGGAAGGCGACGGCACGAACGGCCGCAACATCTGGGGCATCGGCGCCGGCTTCGGCTTCAACATGAACGAGAACACCGATGTCGAGCTGTCCGCGATGTTCCAGAACCGCGGCTTCAAGGGCTCGAACCTCGCGACGCCGAACGCGGCCGCCGACGATGGCGGCACGACGTACCAGCTCGCGGGCCGCGCCATGATGAAGTCGAGCGGCAACCTCATGTGGATGCCGGTCGTGAAGCTGTACTCGTTAGATCTGTACTCGCTGGATGCGGCAGTTCCGGCGGTGCGCACGGATGCCAAGCTCACGGGCTGGCAGGCCGGCATCGCGGGCAACTGGTCCATCGGCTCGGATGACCTGTTCGTGCTCGGCGCGCAGGTCGTGGGCAACAGGTTC